>DASSRF010000081.1:0-10897 GCA_035701945.1 Caldimonas sp.
CGGCAGACGCTGCTGCGCGGCAAGAAGCTCGCGCTCCTGTGCGAGTCCGAGGAAGGCGCCGACGCGATCCTGTTCCGCGAGGCGGCGGCCGAGCTCGGCGCCCACGTCTCGCACGTCCGGCCACGACTCGGCGACCTGCGCCAGCCCGAGGACCTCCAGCACACCGCGCGGATGCTCGGGCGTCTCTACGACGGCATCGAGTGCCAGGGACTCGCGCACGACCTGGTCGAGCTCGTCGGCCGCGAGGCGGGAATTCCGGTCTACGACGGGCTCGCTTCCGAGCGGCATCCGACGGCGCGCCTTGCGGCGATGCTCGACGTCGCCCAGCCGGCGGCCCGCCAGCTCGTGCTGCAGACGGTGCTGCTGAGCACGCTCGAATGAACGCCGCCGGGACGGCGCCCGGCGCCGCCGCGACCGGGCACGACGAGCGAAGGAGGACTTCGATGCATCCCACCCTGCGCGTCATCCGCGACGAGCACGGCGTGCTCGCCGCAGTGCTGCGGTCGATCAGCCTGCTGCTCTCGGAGTGCAGGCGCCACCGCATCCAGCCCGACTTCGCGGTGCTCCGCGCGATGCTCTTCTACATCGACGAGTTTCCGGAGAAGGTCCACCACACGAAGGAAAGCGAGCTGCTGTTCCCGAAGCTGCGCGCGCGCAGCTCCGAGGGCGCCGCCGTGCTCGACCGCCTCGACGCCGACCACGCCGCGAGCCATCGCGCCGTGCTCGAGCTCGAGCACGACCTGCTCGCGCTCGAGATGATGAGCGACGCCCACGACGCCGACGATCGGCGCGCTCGCTTCGAGGCGCGGATGCACGACTACGTGACGTCGTACCTCGAGCACATCCGCCTCGAGGAGGTCGAGGTGCTGCCGCTCGCCGAGCGCGTGCTGACCGCAGCCGACTGGGCGGTGCTCGACGCGGCGTTCATGAAGAACCGCGATCCGCTGACGCACCGCGAGGGCGACGACGCGTTTCGCCCCCTCTTCAAGCGCATCCTGACGACGCTTCCTGCACCGCTCGGGCTCGGCCCGGCGATGGAAGCGCTCGACATCTCGTACAAGCGCGGCTAGGCCTGGACCCGGAGCGTCTCAGCCGCAGCTGCCGATGTGGCCGCATGCGGTGCAGAAGTCGCATCCGTCCTTGTGGATCACGGTCGCGTTGCCGCACTCGGGGCAGCGCGCGCCCGCCATCGGCCGCGCACGCTCGGCCGCGGCGTCGGGCGTCTGCAGGATGCCCATCTCCTGCAGCGGAAAGCCGTCCTCGTCGAGGATGCCGAGCATCGCGTAGCGGTGGATCACGAGGCGCGCGACGTAGGCGACCGTCGACGGCCAGACCTGCTGGCGCCGCTCGCCGCGCGGCAGGCCCGGGACGAACGCCATGAAGTGGCCGAGCGGCTCGGCGTAGCTCAGGAGCTTGCGCAGCTTCATGCCGATCCACGCCGGGTCGAGGACGCGCATGTCGAGCGAGAGGATCCGCGCCAGGCCGTCGAGCGCGCGCGGATAGTTGCCCGAGAAGCCGAGCGCGCACGGGCGCGTCGCCGAGCCGCCCTGGCCGTCGGGCAGCACGACCTCCTTCAGCGTGACGGTGAACTGCTCGTCGCTGGCAGGATTGTGAATGTCGACCGCCCACGCGAGCGTGCCGTCCGGTCCGGTCTGCGGCTCGTCGCGACTGAACATCGCGTCGATCACCGGCGTCGCGGTCGCAGCGCTCGCCCACAGCCCGAGCTGATCGCAGCGCCAGCGGATCACCGCCGCGGTCGCCGCGACGATCCCCGGAAAGCGCCGCGGCTGTCCGGACGGCGGAAACGGCATGTCGAACGCGCGCTCTTCCTGCACGGTGGCGAGGGCGTCGAGCTTCAGCCGCACCCACGCCGCGTCGCGCGAGCGCAGGTCCATCGACAGCGTCTTGGCGAGGGCGCCGAGCCCGCGCGGCTGCTCGGCGCCGTTGACCCAGACCTCGAACGGGGCCGGCGCTCCGCCGCGCGCCTCGTCGGGCAGCTCGCCGACGAAGAGCGCGAAGGTGCCGAACGGATGGCGGACCATGTACGTCCACGCGGCGTTGCCGCCGGGCAGGTCGGGCCGCCCCGGCCAGCGCAGCGACGCGAGCACGGGACGCGGCGTCCGCTCGAGCGCGAGCCGCTCGTTCGCCTCGCTGCGGTCGAGCACGGTCAGCGGCACCTCGGCCGGCTGCACGCTCAGCACCGAGCCGAGCACCGGGTTCGGCCGGTACGTCGCCAACCCTTTCAGGCCCGACTTCCAGGCGTGCAGGTAGAGGTCCTGGAAGTCGTCGTAGGGATAGTCGGCGGGCACGTTGACGGTCTTCGAGATCGCGGTGTCGACGCACGGCGCGATCGCCGCGACCATGTCGACGTGCGCGCGCGCGCTCATCTCGAGCGCCGTCACGAACGAACCCGGCAGCGGAGCGTCGGCGCCTTTCAGCTGACGGAAGAGCCGCCAGGCGTGGTCCTCGACCGGGATCTCCTTGAAGGTGCCGTCGGCCGTCCGCTTCCTGCGCGTGTACGTCCACGAGAACGGCGGCTCGATGCCGTTGCTCGCGTTGTCGGCGAACGCGAGGCTGATCGTTCCGGTCGGAGCGATCGAGAGCAGATGCGAGTTGCGCAGCCCGCCGCTGCGGATCCGCTCCTTGAGCGCCGCCGGCAACCGTGACGCGAACGTTCCGCGGCTGAGGTACAGATCGGCGTTGAAGAGGGGAAACGCGCCGCGCTCGGCGGCGAGGTCCGCCGAGGCGCCGTACGCGGCGTCGCGCAGAACCTCGGCGATGCGGCGCGCCGCGGCGCGCGCCTCGTCGCCGTCGTAATGGAGGCCGAGCATCGCGAGCGCGTCGCCGAGGCCGGTGAAGCCGAGCCCGATCCTGCGCTTGTTGCGCGCTTCCTCGGCCTGCCGCGGCAGCGGCCAGAAGGTGACGTCGAGGACGTTGTCGAGCATGCGCACGGCGACCCGCGCGAGCCGGGCGAACGACTCCTCGTCGAAGCGCGCGGCGGCCTCGAACGGGTCGCGGACGAAGCGCGTGAGGTCGATCGAGCCGAGGCAGCAGCAACCGTAGGCCGGCAGGGGCTGCTCGCCGCAGGGGTTCGTCGCCGCGATCGACTCGCAGTACGAGAGGTTGTTGTCGACGTTGATGCGGTCGAGGAAGAGCACGCCGGGCTCGGCATGGTCGTACGTCGAACGCATGATCTGGTCCCAGAGCTCGCGCGCCGGCAGGGTGCGGTAGATCCACGCCCCGTCGCCGCGTGCGCGCGCCCCTTCGGCGCGCTGCCGCGGCCCCGGCGCGGCGCGGTGGACGAGATCGACGTCGCCGCCCTCGACGACGGCGTGCATGAACGCATCGGTCAGGCCGACCGAGATGTTGAAGTTGACGAGGTCGCCGCGGTCCTTGGCGTGGATGAACTCCTCGATGTCCGGGTGGTCGCAGCGCAGCACGCCCATCTGCGCACCGCGGCGCGAGCCCGCGGACTCGACCGTTTCGCACGAGCGGTCGAAGACGCGCATGTACGAGACCGGACCGGAGGCGTTCGATTGCGTGCTCTCGACCCACGCGCCGCGCGGCCGGATGCGCGAGAAGTCGTAGCCGACGCCGCCGCCGCGGCGCATCGTCTCGGCGGCCTCCGTGAGCGCGGTGTAGATGCCCGGATGGCCGTCGTCGTCGTGCGCGATCGAGTCGCCGATCGGCTGGACGAAGCAGTTGATGAGCGTCGCCGACAGCGGCGTGCCTGCCGCCGAGTGGATGCGGCCCGCCGGAATGAAGCCCTCGCTCAGCGCCTCGGCGAAGCGCGTCTCCCACTCCGCGCGGCGCTCGGGCGGCTCGGCGGCGGCGAGGGCGCGCGCGACGCGCCGGCGCACGTCGTCGGCGCTGCGCTCGTCGCCTTTTGCGTACTTCTCGAGCAGCACTTCCTCGCTGATCGGCTGCGCAGACAGCGTCAGGCTCGTCTGCGGCGAATGGCTTTCGATCGTCATCGCGGTGCCCTTCCTGGATTGTCGTTCGTCGGCACGATTCGCGGATCCTCGTTCGAGACGCCGCAAGGGTCAGCGGGCGAACGCCGAACAGATCGCCGCGCCGAGGCCGTTCCAGAGCGCGAAGCCCGACGCGCCGGCGAGCAGGGCGCCGGCGAGCCGCACCGACCACGACGCAAGCGGCGTTCTCCTGCCGACGCGTCCGAGCCGTGACCATGCGCCCTGCGCGAGCGCCAGCGCCGCGCTCGAGCCGGTGGCGAACGCTGCCATCGTCGCGGCGCCGGCAACGGGAGTCGACGCGAGCGCGGCGACGAGCAGCGCCGACTGCAGCAGCCCGCACGGAATCGCGACCCAGCACGCGCCGGCGAGCGCGGCGCCTGCCGGTCGCGGCAGCGTCCGGGCGAAGCGGATCGGCTGGCCCGCGGCTGCGAGGCGGGGCGGCGCGCTCGACAGCCACGCCGGAGCGCGCCCGGTCCAGAGCAGCCACACGCCGAGCGCGACGGCAGCGACGTGGACGATCGACCAGAGCGGCCGCACCAGCGGTGCTGCGCTCGCGAGGCTGCCCAGTCCGGCGACGCCGGCGGCGGCGATCGCGCCGCCCGCCGCATAGCCCGCCAGCCGACCGCCATGGAGCGCGAGCAGCGCCGGCGAGCGTCGCCGCGTGCCCGCGACCGCACCGCACGCGGCGCCGCACATCGCTGCGCAGTGCGGGCCGCCGGCGAGGCCCATCAGGAGCGCGGAGGCGGCGAGAGCGGCGTCCATGGCGACTGGCCGTCACGCCGACGCGTCGGGCGCGTCGGTTCGCTCCGATGCACCGAACGCGTTGACCTGCGCGTCGCTCAGCAGGAGCAGCGCGGTCGTCGCGGTCGCCGCGACGATCGCTGCCCAGAAGATCAGGAACGTCACCGAGTGGACCGCGACCGGCGACCAGCCGAAGTGCGCGCCGCCGAACCAGCGCAGGTCGCGCGGATCGAGCACCGCGAAGACCATCGCGTCGAGCACTCCGGCGGTGAAGAACGCCGGCCAGAGAACGCTGAGCGCGAGCCGCTTCACGGCGTGTCGCTTCGCTCTGGCGTCGCCGCGTGGTTGCGCGCCTGCAGCGCCGGCGCCGTCGGCGCTGCGCGGCCGGCGCTCGTCGTCGCCGCCGGCACCTCGGGCAGCGCGGGGTCGGCGTGGGCGAGCGCGATCGCGAGCGTCGCGAAGCTCGCGACGACGACGAGCGCGGGGCCGGCGAGCGCGAGCCAGACGATGCCGAAGCGCCACCACGGCGCAGCGCTCGGTTGTCGCGGGTCGGTGTCGTGCATGCGGTCTCCTTCAGCGCGGGATGACGAAGGTCGACTTCTCGTGCCGCTCGGCGTCGTGGTCGTCGTCGTGGTCGTGGTCGTGGTCGTGGCCATGTCCGCGATCGCCGGATTCGTCGCGGCGGAGCGCGATGCGCAGGCGGATCGGGTGCGCGCCCGGGCCGAGCGCGCGCGCCGCGTCGGCGGGCACCTGGACCGCGAACGGCACCCAGCGCGCCTCGGTCGGCGCGAGGACGACGTCGGACCACGCCGCGATGCGCGCGCCTTCGATGCCTTCGACGTCGATGTGGACGCGCTCGGTCTCCTCGGTCGCGTTCATCAGCTGCACGCGGTAGACGTTCTCGATCGCGCCGTCCTCGACGAGGCGGGCGAGCGCGCCGCGGTCGCGGACGACGTCGGCCTTGAGCGGCGCGCGCAGCGCCAGGCTGGCGACGAACGCGGCCGCGACCGCGACGAGCACCGCCGAGTAGGCGAGGACGCGCGGCCGGGCGACGCGGCGCCACATCTGGCGCCGCGTCCAGTGCCCGGCCATGCCGTTCTGCGTCGCGTAGCGGATCAGGCCGCGCGGCGACCCCATCTTGTCCATCACGCCGTCGCACGCGTCGATGCACGCGGCGCAGCCGATGCACTCGTACTGCAGGCCCTTCCTGATGTCGATTCCGGTCGGGCAGACCTGGACGCAGAGCGTGCAATCGACGCAGTCGCCCTTGCCGACAGACGCCGCGTCGACGCCGCGGCGACGCGACCCGCGCGGCTCGCCGCGCGCGGCGTCGTAGCTGATGACGAGCGTGTCGCGGTCGAACATCGCGCTCTGGAAGCGCGCGTAGGGGCACATGTACTTGCAGACCTGCTCGCGCATGTAGCCGGCGTTGCCGTACGTCGCGAGGCCGTAGAAGAGGATCCAGAACGTCTCCCAGGGCCCGAGCGCGAGCGCGTGCCTGACCTCGGCGCCGAGCGTGAAGACGGGAGTGAAGTAGGCGACGAAGGTGACGCCGGTCCACAGGCCGATCGCGAGCCAGACGAGCTGCTTGCCGCCGCGGCGCAGGATCTTCTCGAGCGACCACGGCGCAGCGTCGAGCCGGATCCGCGCCTGCCGGTCGCCCTCGAAGCGCTGCTCGACCCAGAGGAAGATCTCGGTGTAGACGGTCTGCGGGCAGGCGTAGCCGCACCACAGCCGCCCGGCGACGGTCGTGAAGAGAAAGAGCGCGTACGCCGCGATGATGAGCAGCACCGCGAGGTAGATCACGTCCTGCGGATGCAGCACGAGGCCGAAGATGTAGAAGCGACGCGCGGCGAGGTCGAGCAGCACCGCCTGGCGGCCGTTCCAGGTCAGCCACGGCAGCCCGTAGAAGAGCAGCTGCGTCGCCCAGACGAGCGTCCAGCGCCAGGTCGCGAACCAGCCGTGCACCGTGCGCGGCTGGATCTTCGCTTCGCTGACGTAGAGCGCCGCGGACGATCGGCTGTCGACCGCGATCGGGATCGTCGGTTTCATCTCAGGCATCGGCGGCGGCGCGCCGCGTCGTCATCGCAGCGCCGTGTGCCGCGCCTGCGACAGGCTCCAGACATAGCTCGCGAGCAGATGGATCTGCGCCGGCGTCATCCGCCCGCCCTGCGCCGGCATGACGTTGGTCTTGCCGTTGTCGACCATCGC
Organism: Caldimonas sp.; assembly: GCA_035701945.1. Lineage (GTDB taxonomy): Bacteria > Pseudomonadota > Gammaproteobacteria > Burkholderiales > Burkholderiaceae_C > Schlegelella_A. The sequence continues at coordinate 6,924 of DASSRF010000081.1, forward strand.
GACGATCGCGTCCTCGCCCCAGCCGTGCAGCCAGATCCTGTCGGCGAGGTTGGGTGCGCCGATCGCCTGGTTGCCCTTGCCATCGGCGCCGTGGCACGCCGCGCACGCGGCGAACTTGCGCCTCCCTTCGGCGGCGGCGATCGCGTTGTGCGGCGAGCCCGACAGGCTGAGGACGTAGTTGGCGACGTTGCGGACGTCGTTGGCGTTGCCGACCGCGGCCGCCATCGGCGGCATCACGCCGATCCGCCCGAGCGCGATCGTCTCCTCGATCTTCTCGGGAGCGCCGCCGTGCAGCCAGTCGTCGTCGGTGAGATTCGGAAAGCCCTTGCTGCCGCGTGCGTCCGAGCCGTGGCACTGGGCGCAGTTCTGCAGGAACAACCGCTGTCCGATCGCCATCGCCGCCGGGTCGCGGCTCAGCTCGTCGGCGGGCTTGTGCGCATACGCGGCGTACACCCTGGCGGTCGCCTCGCCGGCGCGCGCCTGGTCGGCGGCGAGCTCGCCGCGGCTCGTCCAGCCCATCGCTCCCGGCGCCGCGCCGAGGCCGGGGAAGACGTAGACGTACGCGAGCGCGTAGACGACGGTGACGACGAACAGCACGATCCACCACATCGGCAGCGGGTTGTTCATCTCGACGAGGTCTTCGTCGAAGACGTGGCCGGTGCTGTTGTCGTCGGCCATCGACTTGCGCCGGCTCGCGAAGACGAGCAGCACGAGGCAGGCGATCAGGCCGGCGACCGCCGAGACGGCGATGAAGACCGACCAGCCGGTGGAGAAGAAGTCGCTCATGACGGGGCGCCCGGGGTGTCGTCGGCGAACGGCAGCCGTGCCGCTTCCTCGAAGCCGGCGCGGTTGTGCGCGCGGCCGACCCACGCGAGCACGCCGAGGAAGGCGATGAGCGACAGCACGGTGAAGGCGATGCGCACGTCGTTGACGTCCATGCCGGCTCCTACTTGACCGCGGTGCCGAGCACCTGGAGGTAGGCGACGAGGGCGTCGATCTCGGCGCGCCCGCGCACCGCATCCGGCGCCGCCGCGATCTCGGCGTCGCTGTACGGCACGCCGACCTTGCGCAGCCCCCGCATGTGCGCGGCAATCGACGTGTCGTCGACCTTCGTCGTGAACAGCCACGGGTACGCCGGCATGTTCGACTCGGGCACGAGGTCGCGCGGGTTGGCGAGGTGCAGGCGATGCCACTCGTCGCTGTACTTGCCGCCGACGCGGTGCAGGTCGGGGCCGGTGCGCTTGCTGCCCCACTGGAACGGATGGTCGTAGACGAACTCGCCGGCCATCGAGTAGTGGCCGTAGCGCTGCGTCTCGGCCTGCAGCGCGCGGATCATCTGCGAATGGCAGTTGTAGCAACCCTCGCGGACGTAGACGTCGCGGCCGGCGAGCTCGAGCGCGCTGTACGGCTTGAGGCCCGCGACCGGCTCCGTCGTCGAGCGCTGGAAGAAGAGCGGAACGATCTCGACGATGCCGCCGATCGCGACGACGACGAGGATCAGGACGATCATCAGGAAGTTGTTGGTCTCGACCCGCTCGTGACCGCTGACGGTGTGCTCTGTGCTCATGGCGTTGACTGCTCTTCAGGCGACCGAGACGCCGGCGACGGCGGGGAGGTTCGTTTCCGGCTCGCCGGTGCGGCCTGCGCGCGCCGTCATGACGACGTTCCACGCCATCAGCACCATGCCGCCGAGGTAGAGGAGGCCGCCGCAGAGCCTGATCACGTAGAACGGGAACGTCGCCTTGACGCTTTCGACGAAGGTGTAGACGAGCGTGCCGTCGGCGTTGACGTCGCGCCACATCAGGCCCTGCATGACGCCGGCGATCCACATCGCCGCGATGTAGAGGACGATGCCGAGCGTCGCGATCCAGAAGTGCGTCTCGATCGCGGCGACGCTGTACATCGCCTTGCGGCCGAACATGCGCGGAACGAGGTAGTAGAGCGTGCCCATTGAGACCAGCCCGACCCAGCCGAGCGCTCCCGAGTGGACGTGGCCGACCGTCCAGTCGGTGTAGTGCGAGAGCGAGTTGACCGTCTTGATCGACATCATCGGCCCCTCGAACGTGCTCATGCCGTAGAACGACAGGCTGACGATCAGGAACTTCAGGATCGGGTCGTCGCGCAGCTTGTGCCATGCCCCCGAGAGCGTCATCATCCCGTTGATCATTCCGCCCCAGCTCGGCGCGAGCAGGACGAGCGAGAAGACCATCCCGAGCGACTGCGCCCAGTCCGGCAGCGCCGTGTAGTGCAGGTGGTGCGGGCCCGCCCACATGTACGTGAAGATGAGCGCCCAGAAGTGGACGATCGAGAGCCGGTACGAGTACACCGGCCGCTCCGCCTGCTTCGGGATGAAGTAGTACATCATCCCGAGGAAGCCCGCGGTGAGGAAGAAGCCGACCGCGTTGTGGCCGTACCACCACTGGACCATCGCGTCCTGCACGCCGGCGTAGACCGAGTAGCTCTTCCACCAGCCGACCGGGATCACCGCCCCGTTGACGATGTGCAGCAGCGCGACGGCGATGATGAACGCGCCGAAGAACCAGTTGGCGACGTAGATGTGGCGGACCTTGCGGATGCCGATCGTTCCGAAGAACACGACCGCGTACGCGACCCAGACGACGGCGATGAGCACGCCGATCGGCCATTCGAGCTCGGCGTACTCCTTGCCGCGCGTGAGGCCGAGCGGCAGCGTGATCGCCGCGGCGACGATGACGACCTGCCAGCCCCAGGCGACGAACCACGCGAGCTTCGGCATGAAGAGCGCGACCTGCGACGTCCTCTGCACGACGTAGAGGCTCGACGCCATCAGCGCGCAGCCGCCGAACGCGAAGATCACCGCGTTGGTGTGCAGCGGGCGAAGCCTCCCGTAGCTGAGCCAGGGGATGCCGAAGTTGAGCTCGGGCCAGGTCAGCTGCGACGCGATGAGAACGCCGACCGCCATCCCGACGACGCCCCAGAGCACCGCCGCCAGCGTGAGGATGCGCACCGGCCCGTCGTCGTACGCGGGCGCGGCGCTCGTCGGCCGCGCGGGCGCGGCCCGCGCCGCCAGCGTTCCGCTCATCGCTGGAAGGGCAACATCCATTCTCGGCACTCCTCGTCGAACCGGCGAGGAGTGTCGAGGACGGCATCAGCGCTGCGGTTGATCGCCGTCAAGGTCGCCGGCGTCGTCGAGGATGCGCGTGCCCTCGCGTTGCAGATCGTCGAACTGGCTGTCGTTGAGCGCCCACGCGAAGAGCGCCATCGACGCGAAGACGACGACCACCGACAGCGGCACGAGGAGATAGAGGACGTCCATCGTCGCCTCAGCGCGCAGGACGATCGACGCGCAGCGCGTTGGCGACGACGACGAGCGAGCTCGTCGCCATGCCGAGCCCGGCGAGCCAGGGCGGCAGCCAGCCGACGAGCGCGAGCGGAACGCAGACGGCGTTGTAGGCGGCGGCCCAGGCGAGGTTCTGGCGGACGATGCGCACCGAGCGCGTCGCCACCACGCGCGCCTCGGCGACGTCGGCGAGCGATCCCGACATCAGGACGACGTCGGCGTGCGAGCGCGTCAGCGCCGGACCGTCGCCGATCGCGAACGAGACGTCGGCGCGCGCCATCACCGGCGCGTCGTTGAGGCCGTCGCCGACCATCGCGACGCGGCAGCCGCCTGCCTGCAGCGCTGCGACCTCGGCGAGCTTGTCGGCGGGCGTCGTCTCGCCGCGTGCGGCGGCGATGCCGAGCCGCGCGGCGAGCGCGCGCACGCGCGGTGCAGCGTCGCCGGACAGCAGCCGCACGTCGACTCCCGCGGCCCGCAGCCGGGTGATGCCGGCGTCGACGCCGTCGCGCAAGCGCTCCTCGAACACGAAGCGCGCGACGAGCGCCCCGCCGGGGCTCCCGAGCCACGTCTCGAGGCCCTCGGCGACGTTGGTCGCGACGGCGCCGAGCGAGGCCCACGTCGCCGATCCGAGCCGCCAGCGATCGCCGTTGCGATC
>DASSRF010000082.1:0-3236 GCA_035701945.1 Caldimonas sp.
GTCGACAGGGCGTCGGCGAGCGTCCCGTGCCATTCGCGCAGCTCGTCGAGCTCCCGGCCGCACGTGCGGCACCAGTCGAGATGCTCGCGGACCGAGAGCTCCTCGCCGGCCTCCAGCTCGCCGTCGAGCAGCGCGTCGAGCGCTTCGCGGACGCGCTCGGCGCGCGCGATCGCGCGTCGATCGGCGGTGAACGCGGCGCCGCGTCGCGCATACGCGGCGAAGACGAGCGGCGTGTATTGCGGCTGAAACTGCAGTCCGAGCCCGGTTGCAGTCAGCCAGAAGCGCTGCACCGCAGCGCCCGTCGCGACGTGGTCGTCGATGTTGCGCGGCGGCTGGCGGGCGACGATCGCGACGTGCGCGCCGCAGCGAACGCCGGGCAGCAGGTCGAGCTCGAGGCGCGGTGCGAGGGTGCCGCCGAGCCAGCGGTTCATGCGCTGCACGCGCGGCCAGCTCGCCATCGCCCAGCGCATCGAGCGCAGCGACAGCGCGCTCGCGCCGAGCGCCTGGTCGGGCAGGCGGTCGTCGCTGAAGCGTTCGCCCCAGGCGATGACGCTGCGGTGCACCGCGTACGCCTCGGGGATCGTCAGCCGGATCTGGGCGTTCTGCGCGGCGAGCCGCGCCCAGCGGATCCGCTCGCCGAGCGGCTCGAACCAGCGCACGGCGTAACCGTCGCCGACCGCGCGTTCGAGCTCCGCCTTCGCTGCCGGCGCGAGCGGACGCGTCGCGAGCGGCCTGCGCTGCACGCAGCGGCCGACGACGTGGGCGTGCAGCGGATCGACGGCGACCGCGCGGTCGGCGACGAAGCGGACGTCGAAGACCGGCTGCTCGTCGGGCGCGTCGGCCCGGCGCGAGACGTGCGCCGCCAGCCCGTGCACGCTGGCGGCGATCCGCATCGTCTCGAGCAGTGCGCCGACCGAGACCTGGCTCGCCTGGCCGTCGATGTCGTAGACGCAATCGCGGCGAGTGTCGAACGCGTGGACGACGACGTGGTCGTCGTCGGCGACCTCGAACCGCCACGGCTGCGTGTTGTCGCCGCTCGGCGCCCAGCGCGCGAGCTCGAGGATCGCGCGCGTGACCCCGGCCGGTTTGCAGGCGGCGCCGCGATCGCTCATCGGCGCTCGTTGACGGTCGATGCGGTGCGCTCGAGCGCCGCCGCGTGGCGGCGCCGGATCGCCGCGATCAACGCGCGCTGCAGCGGGTGCGCGTTGCCGCCCGGACGCCAGGTGCGGCGCAGGCGCTGCTTGTACGCGTCGAAGTGGATCCCGCGCGGCGCCGCGACGATGCGGCCGCGGCCGAGCAGCACCTTGAGCGCCTCCGTCGCGGCGATGCCGGCGCAGAGGTCGCACGCCATCGGGGTCGACGGCGCGGCGCGCGCGCCGATGTCGAAGCGCGACGGATCGACGAGGTAGCCCATCTGCAGCATCGACGGCGACAGCCCGACGAGAAAGCGCGCCGCCTTCTCCGAGAACGGCGCGTCGCCCATGCGGAAGTACTCCTCGAAGCTCATCACGCCGGGAACGAAGACGAGCACGGCGGCGCCCATCCCGAGCGGCGCCGCGGTGATCGCGGCGATGCCGCGCTCGGCGCAGCGCGCGAACACGCGCTGGCGCTCGTCGAGGACGAAGAAGTCGAGGCCGTCGACGTAGAGGTCGACGCCGTCGAGGAAGTCGTCGAGGTTGGCAGCGGAGATGCCGTCGGGAAAGAGGCGCAGGTCGAGCTCGGGGTTGATCGCCCGCGCCATCTCGGCCATGACCTCGACCTTCGGGCGCTCGAGCGAATCCATCGTCGCCCCGACCTGGCGGTTGAAGTTGTGGAGCTCGAAGCGGTCGAAGTCGGCGATGTGGAAGCCGCCGATGCCGAGCCGGGTCAGCGTCAGCAGGTGCGCGCCGCCGACCCCGCCGAGCCCGGCGATCGCGACGCGCTTGGCGCGCAGCGCGGCCTGCTCGGCGACAGTGACCCAGCCGAGGTTGCGCCGGAACGCGTCGTCGTAGGCGAACGGTGGCACGGGCGGCTGTGGGCAATCGGTGCGCCGCGGTGCGAGGTCTCGGCGCGACGCGGACGGTGGCTTGAATCGTGCAATAGGCGCGCCCCTCGAGACCCGTTGCCGGACACGTCGCGCGGGCTCGAGGAGGAGCCAACGGGGGAGAACATCGCGGGGTCGCAGCGGAGCGCCTGAGGGATTCGGCGCGCGCCTGAAACCGATTGTTACCGAGTGCCGATTTTCGGCAGCGATAGGGATATTTCGTGTCAGAGTCTTTCATTGCGGGTCACGCCCGCACGCACGGTGCGCCCCGCGGCGGGCGCTTCTCGCCAGCCCAGCCACCCTTTGCCTTCACCGACTCGGAGTGGGGGCGCCTCGTCGACACGAACGACGAGTTCGACCAGCCGTTTCACATCACGGTGGCCGCAGACGACGAGCGCCGCGAGACGGCGAGCTCGCTCCTCGAGCGCCGCTACGCGTGGCGCGGCTACTCGATCGAGCCGCTGCGCGAATCGATCCGCGACCGCATCACGCTCTCGGCGTGCAGCGGCGAGACGACGATCGCGACGATCACGGCCAACGTCGAGGGCGACGACGGCCTGGCCGTCGCCAAGCTCTACCCCGACGAAGTCGACGACCTGCGCGCCGACGGGCGAAAGCTGTGCGAGTTCACGCGCCTCGCGGTCGACGACAGCGTCCGCTCGCAGACCGTGCTCGGCGCGATCTTCCACGTCGCCTGCATCTACGTGATCGACCTGCACCGCTGCAGCGACGTGCTGATCGAGGTCAATCCGCGCCACGTGCGCTTCTACGAGCGCATGCTCGGCTTCGAGCGGATCGGCGACGAGCGGCTCGACCCGCGCGTCGCCGCGCCCGCGGTGCTGTTGCGGCTCGACCTCGAGCACTGCGCGAGCGAGATCACGCGCCTCGGCGGCCTGCGGCGCAGCGCCCGCGAGCGCTCGTTCTACCCCTTCTTCTTCGACGCCGGCGAGGCGGCGAACATCTTTCGCCGCCTGTGCGGCCAATGACCGACGACGCGCCGCCGATCCTCTTCGTCGCCGAGGCGGTGACGCTCGCGCACGTCGCGCGGCCGACCGTGCTCGCGCGCGGCATCGCCGCGCTCGGCCGCCGCGTCGTCATGGCGGTCGACGATCGCTACGGCGCGGTCTGCCCGAGCGAAGGCTGGGCGACCGAGCGCATCGCGTCACTGCCGACGGCGCGTTTTCTCGAGGCGCTGCGCACCGGGTCGCCGATC
>DASSRF010000083.1:0-11515 GCA_035701945.1 Caldimonas sp.
GATGCCGCCGGCGCCGATGCGGTTCCCGCGCGCGCGCAGGTCGCCGTTCGCGCGCGCGCGCCCGCCGAAGCCGCGGTAACGAGCGCGACTGCGACGTCGGACCCGCCGCTCGCTTCGAAGGCGCCGGCGCATGCCGCCTTCTCGGGCCCGGCGAAGGACGCGCTCTTCACCGCCGCCGCGGCCGACGAATCGGCGGCGTGGCGTGCGCTCGCGGCGCTCTGGGGTGCGAAGCTCGCGCCCGGCGATCCGTGCACCGCGGCGCTCGCGCAGTCGCTGCGCTGCCTGCGCGTGCGCGGCGGCATCGCGACGATCCGCCAGCTCGACCGGCCGGGCCTGCTGCGGCTCGTCGACGAGCGCGGCCGCGTCGCCTACGCGCTCCTGACGGCCACCACCGGCGAGCTCGCGACGATCCAGCTCGGCGGCAGCGAAGCGACGGTGGCGTGGGCCGAGCTCGCCCGCGTCTGGCGCGGCGACTTCGCGACGCTCTGGCGCGCGCCGGCCGGCTTCGGCGAAGGCGAAGTCGCCGGCAACACCGCCTGGGTCGCCGAGCGACTCGCCGCAGTCGACGGCCAAGGCCCTCTGCCCGCCGGAGGGGAAGCGCTGCGCAGCCGCATCGCCGCGTTCCAGCTCGCGCACGGGCTCACCCCCGACGGCGTCGCAGGACCGCTCACGGTGATGCAGCTCGCGCGTGCCAGCGGAGACGACGAGCCGCGCGTGACGCGCTGAGCAGCCGCCTCGATGGAGATCGATCCGCCCGCAGCGACGGCGCGCCGCACCCGCGACCGCGAGTCCGAGCGCATCCTCGCCGGGATCGGCATCGTCGTCGCCGCCGTCGCGTGCTTCGCGACGCTCGACACCGCGACCAAGGTGTCGACGCTCGGCGTGCCGATCCTGATGGGCGTCTGGGTGCGCTACGCGTTCCAGGCGGTGGCGACGACGGTCGTCTTCCTGCCGCGCCACGGCCGCGCGCTGCTGCGCACGGCGCACCCGCGCTTCCAGCTGCTGCGCGGCGCGCTGCTGCTGGCGACGACGGCGCTCGCCTTCTTCAGCCTGCGCTACATGCCGCTGCCCGAGTTCACGTCGATCGTGCTGACCGCGCCGCTCGTCGTCACGCTGCTCGCGGCGACGACGCTGAAGGAGGAAGTCTCGCCCCTGCGCTGGGCGCTCGTCGCCGGCGGCTTCGCCGGCACCCTCGTCATCCTGCGGCCGGGCTCGGCGATGTTCAGCTGGGCAATCGTGCTGCCGATCGCGCTCGTCGTCACCAATGCCTGCTTCCAGCTGCTGACGAGCCGTCTCGCGCGCACCGAGAACCCGCTGACGATGCACTTCTACACCGGCTGGGTCGGCACGCTGCTCGCGACGCTGCCGCTGCCGTTCGTCTGGACGTCGCTGCCGGGCTGGGGCTGGTGGGCGCTGCTCGCCCTGCTCGGACTGATGGCGACGATCGGTCATTTCTTCCTGATCCTCGCCTACCAGCGTGCGCCGGCGTCGACGCTGACGCCGTACCTGTACGTGCAGATCGCGTTCGCGATGCTCGGCGGCTGGCTCGTGTTCGGGCGCGTCCCCGACGCGATCTCGCTGCTCGGCATGGCGCTGATCGCGGTGTGCGGCGCCGCCGGCGCGTGGCTCACGGTGCGCGAGCGCCACGAGGCGATCGAGCCGGCGGAGTCGTGATGCGCGTTCTCCCGGATCGGCGCGGGCCGGCAAATTGCCCGGGCTTCGACACCGCGTTCGGGGGGTGCCGGGCCGCGGCGGGCTTTGGCTCAATCGAGGGCTTCGAGCAGCAGTGACGTCGCGCGTGCGGAAGATCCGGGTCCTGGTTGCCGACGGCCGCGTGCTGTCGATGTCCCTCGCGAGCGCGCTGCTCGCGGGGTGCGCGACGAGCACCGAGCCGGCAGCGCCGGCGGTCGTGCGCACGCGCGCCCCGGTGGCGTACGAGAAGACGATCAACAACTACCTTGCCTTCCGCTTGCGGCCGCAGAAGAACACGCGGGTCAGCGTCGCCCCGCCCGAGCCCGGTGACTGCCCGATCGACGGCACGCCGTCGTCGATCCGCGGCTGGGTCGTTCCGGTGACGCAGGAGACGTTCAGCGGCGAGCTGACCGGCAAGGACACGATCCGGATCACCGCGAAGCCGTACTGGTTCTGGTTCAACGGCGAGACGATCGCCGGCATCACGCCGCGCGCCGACCTCTGCCCGGGGATCGTCAGCGCGTTCGACGAGCCCAAGCCGCGTGCGACGACGACCACGCCGGTCGAACCCGCCGTCGCGCCGGCAGCGGCGCGCGAGTCGACGGAAACGTCGCGTCCGACCGCACCTCCCGCCAAGAGCAAGAGCAAGAAGAAGAAGGCTACGTCTTCGCCGGCCAGGCCGCCGGGCACGCCCGCCAACGCGAAGGAGCCCGCGCCGACGAAGCCGCCTGCGTGAAGCGCTGCTGGCCGAACAGCGTCGTCGCCGCAGCGACGAATGCGATCGGCCACGCCGCCGCGCCGGCGTCGATCGCCCAGGCTGCGCCGAGCGCGGCCAGGAACGCCGCCTTCGCTGCCATGCCGTCGAGGTAGCCGCCGAGCACGCGCAGCATCCGCGGCGCGCCGCCCTGGCGATAGCCGGCGCACGTCGCGAACATGCCGATCACCGGGATCGCTGCGACGAGGCCGCAGAAGTGCGGCGCGCTGCGCCGCGACAGCTCGGTCACGACGAGCGACATCGCCGCCGCGGTCGCCATCGCGACGAGCGTGACGTCGCGCGCGTTGCCGCGGCGCTCGCCGCCGTGCACCGGAACGCGCGGTGTCGCGGCGCGGCCGACGACGACGGCGGCGAGCGCGAGGAACGCGGCCGCGGCGGGCAGCGTCGCGAGCTGCCACGTCGCGGCGGCGAGCGCCGCGGTCGCGAGCCAGGCGAACGTCGCTGCCCAGCCGGCGTGCACGACGAGCGCGGCGCGCGCGAAGCCGGCACCGAGCAGGACCGTCAGCCCGGTTCCCCAGAGCGTGCCGAGCACGGCGTGCGTCGCGTAGCCGCCGCCGTGCTCGAGCGACAGCCAGAAGAGCGCAGGCATCGAGTTGATCGGCACTGCGGCGGCGAGGCCGGCGGCGCGCGGACCGGCGCGGCGCAGCGTCGCGAGCAGGATGCCGACGGCGGCGGCGGACAATGCGGCATGGGCGAGGCTCGTGATCGGCATGGCGGTCGTCGTTGCGGGAGTCGGGTCGCTGTCCGGTCGAGATGCAGTCGCCGGTTCGCAGCGGCAGGGACCGCACTGTCGGCGCGGCGTCGTCCGCCGTCCTGAAAGCGCTCTGAAACGTTCTTCAATCGCGTGATGCGACTTCCGCTGCGATGACGCCGCCGCTGACGTCCCCGATCCCCGCGCGGCTGCGCTTCGGTCGCTTCGAGCTGCAGCCCGACGAGCGCCGGCTGCTCGCCGACGGCGCTCCCGTCGCGATCGGCGGCCGTGCGTTCGACCTGCTGCACGCGCTCGCCGAGCGGCCGGGCCAGCTCGTCGGCAAGCACACGCTGATGGACCTCGTGTGGCCGGGGCTCGTCGTCGAGGAGAACAACCTCGCCGCGCAGGTCAGCGCGTTGCGCAAGGTGCTCGGCGGCGAGGTGATCGCGACCATCCCCGGCCGCGGCTACCGCTTCGTCGCGTCGCTCGAAGCGGCGGCGGCGAACGATGCGGCGGCGGCTGCCGAGCCGCCGGCAGCGCAAGGCGACGCGACTCCGCCGGCGCTGCGAACCAACCTGCCGGCCGAGCTGCCGGCGCTGCTCGGCCGCGCCGCCGACCGCGACGCGCTCGCCGCGCTCGTCGACGGCCATCGGCTCGTCAGCGTCGTCGGCGCGGGCGGCATCGGCAAGTCGCTGCTCGTGCAGCACCTGCTGGCGTCGCGCCGCGAGGCGTACCCGCAAGGCGTCTGCTGGGTCGAGCTGACCAACGTCGGCGACGCTGCCGCGCTGCCGGGCGCGATCGCCGCCGCGCTCGGCGTCGACGTCGGCCAGGGCGAGCCGCTCGCAGCGCTCGCCGGCGCGCTCGCGCCGCTCGCGATGCTGCTCGCGCTCGACAACGCCGAGCATCTGCTCGACGGCGTCGCGCACGTCTGCCTGGCGCTGCACGAGGCGGCGCCGGCGCTGCGGCTCGTCGTCACGACGCAGGCGCCGCTCAGGCTCGCTGCCGAGCGGGTGCTGCGGATCGGCCCGCTCGCCGTTCCCGATCACGCACTCGCGGCCGCGCACGCGCTCGCCTTCGGCGCGGTCGCGCTCTTCGTCGAGCGAGCGCAGGCGGTCGACCAGCGCTTCGCGCTCACCGACGCGAACGCCGGCGCGGTGATCGCGACCTGCCGCGCGCTCGACGGCGTCCCGCTCGCGATCGAGCTCGCCGCCGCGCGCGCGCCGACGCTCGGCGTCGATCGGCTGCTGGCGTCGATGCAGGAGCGCTTCCGCTGGCTGACCGGCGGCCGCAACCGCGCCGCGCCGGCGCGCCAGCGCGCGCTCCGCTCGGCGCTCGAATGGAGCGAGGCGCTCCTCGCCGAGCGCGAGCGCCGGGTCTTTCGCCGCATCGGCGTCTTCGTCGGCAGCGCGTCGCTCGAGTGCATCGAGCAGGTGCTCGTCGATGCCGACGCCGGCCTCGATCGCTGGGACGTCATCGACGCGCTCGACGTCCTCATCGACCGCTCGCTGGTCGCCGTCGTCGCGACCGCCGATGCGAGCAGCGTGCGCTACCGTCTGCTCGAGACGCCGCGCGCGTACGCGCTCGAGCGCCTCGACGCCGCCGGCGAGCGCGCGGCGCTGCAGCGCCGCCACGCGCTCGCGATCGCCGCGCAGTTCGACGCCGCGTACGCCGAGTACTTCGCCGGCAAGGTCGGCGTCGACGAGTGGCTGCGTCGGGTCGAGCTCGACTTCGACGACGCGCGCGACGCGCTGCGCTGGGCGCGCACCGCCGGCGACGCCGACGTCGAGCTGCGGATCGGCACGACGCTCTTGCGCGCGCTGCCGCCTTCGCTGCACGACGAGCGGCTCGCGCTCGCCGACGCCTGCGAGGCTCGCATCGACGATGCGATCGCCGAGCCGCTCAGGCTGCAGACGTGGATCGAGCTGAGCTGCGTTCTCGCCGACACCCAGAAGCCCCGTGCCCGCGTCGCCGCCGAGCAGGCGCTCGCGTGCGCCCGTCGCCTCGATGCCGGGCAAGGCGATCGTTTCGCCCTCTACCACGCGCTCTGCCGTGCGGCGTCGGCGGCGGCGCAGTGCGACGACCTCGGCGCTGCGCGTCCGCTGCTCGACGAGGCCGAGCGGCTCGAGCAGCCGTCGTGGCCGGCACAGCGCCTGCTCTGGCGCGCCGAGGCGGCGCAGTGGATCGCTCGCATGAGCGGCGACAGCGCGGAAGCGCTGCGGCGCGGGCGACGTCTGCTCGCGCTCGATCGCGAACGCGGCAGCCAGCCGGTGGTCGCGATGGGCAACCTGATCGATGCCGAGCTCGCCGCCGGCGACCCGCGCGCCGCGGCACGGCTCGGCCGCGAGCTGATCGCCTCGCTCACCGGCACGCGGCACGAACACGGCCTCGCGTTCGCGCGCATCAACCTGCTCGCGGCGCTGCTCGCGCAGGACGACGTTGAAGCTGCGCGCGGCCTCGCCGAAGCGGCATGGGCGAATGCTCCGGTGTTCGACGTGCAGCACGCGGCGGCCGCCTACCTGTCGCTGTTCTGCGCTCTCGAAGGGCGGTGCGAAGCGGCGGTCAGGCTGGCGGCGTACTCGGAAGCGATCTACGCGGCGCGTGGCGAAGCGCGCGAGCGCAACGAAACCGAGGCCACCGGGCGCGCCTGGTCGCTCGCGCGCGCCGCGCTCGACGAGGCGACGATCGAGCGCCTGCGCGCGGAAGGCGCGGCGTTGCGCGATGCCGAGATCGCCGCCGTCGCGTTCGCGGGCGATCGTCGCCGCGAAGAGACCCGGAGATGACGAATGCGCTCGTCGTCGCCGCGTTCGCGTGGGTCGTTTCGGCTGCGGCATCGGCGCAGGAGCCGGCTGCTGCAACGCCTGCCGCGCAGGCCTCCGCGCCTGCGGCGAGCGCGAGCGCACCCGACTCCGCAGCGTCGGCGAGCGCACCGGCAAATGCCGCATCCGCGCCGGCATCGGCAGCGAGCGCGGCGAGCCCCGAGCCGCTGCCGTTCAAGGACTGGAAGTGGGAAGGCGCGATCGGCCCGGTCGTCAACCTCGCTCCCGACTACTCGGGCGCGAACACGCGCAAGGTCGGGGTCACGCCGGGCTTCTATCTGCGCTACGGCAGGCTCACCGCGAGCAACGTCGGCGGCTTCGTCACCCGCCGCAACACCGACGACATCTTCCAGGGCCTGGGCGTCGACCTCAAGCGCAGCGACACCGTCCGCTACAACGCGACGCTGCGGATCGACAACGGCCGCAAGTCGTCGGAGACGCGCGGGCTCGAAGGCATCGACGACGTCAGGCGGACGTTGCGCGCGCGGTTCTCGGCGACGTGGCAGGTCGAGCCGGCGTGGAAGCTCGCCAGCGGCCTCAACGTCGACCTCCTCGGCCACGGCGGCGGCAACGTCGTCGACCTCGGCGCGACGCACGACCGCCGCTGGAGCGAAGCGACGACGTGGAGCCTCGGTGCCGTCGTCACCGCCGGCGATTCGCGCTACATGCGCAGCTGGTACGGCGTCAGCGAGGCCGGCGCGGCGGCGAGCGGAAAGCCGGTCTACCAGCCGGGCGCGGGGCTGCGCGACGTGAGCTTCTCGAGCGGCTGGCGCACCGAGATCGGCCAGGACTGGATCGTGCTCTGGGGCGGCTCGATCGGGCGCCTGCTCGGCCCGGCGGCGGCGAGCCCCTTGACGACGTCGACGAGCGAGTGGCGCGTCTACGCGGCAGTCGCGTGGCGCTTCTGAAGCGCGGCGTCGCAAGCGAACGTCACGACCAGCGGCGGCCGCTCGACGCTTCGCTCCAGCGCTCGCGCTGCGCCGGCGAGGTGAGGAACGAACGGCCGAACAGGCGCGGGCCGCGCACCGCCATCAGCAGCGCGATCCGTGCCGCCTCGCGGTCGCCGGCATCGGCGAGCGGAACGAGCTCGGCGAACGCGCGCGACCACTCGCCGTGCTCGAGCCGATCCATCGCGCGGTCGAACGCGGCGGCGGTGAGGTTGTCGTGGTCGTGCAGCGCCAGCGATCGCCGGCTGAAGAGCTCGTGCGCGACTTGCGGCAGCCATTGCCGCAGCGCGGTGTCGGTCGTGGTCATGGCGGCATTCCTCCACCCGCAAGCGGGCCGATGAAAGAGCGCCGCATTACAGCCCCCAACGGGCCGTGCGGCCATCCACCGGAGGTGGGACGCCGCTCGCGTTCAGTCGCCGCGGTCGCCGAGCGCGATGTCGACCTTCATCTCGCTCGCGACCGGCTCGAGGCGCTTGCGCAGCTCGTCGGTCGCGACCGCGTTGGGAACGAGCAGGTGCGCCGAGACCTTGAACTTCTTCGGCGCCGCCGCGGTCGAGCCGACGACCTCGGTGTGGATGTGCTCGATGCTGATGCCGGCGTCGGCGAGGATGCGCGTCAGGTGACTGACGATGCCGACGCGGTCGTCGCCGACGAGCGAGAGGTCGATGCTGCGCATCCCGGCCGGCGCTCCCGACGGATCGCTCTTCGCGATCACCAGCTTCAACCCCGACGCTTCGAGACCCTGCAGCGACGCGGCGAGCGCGTCGGCGTTCTCGCGCGGCACCTCGAAGTGCACCATCCCCGCGAACTCGCCGGCGAGCCGCGACAGCCGGCTCGCCTCCCAGTTGGCGCCGAAGCGGTGCGCGCGATCGGAGAGCAGGCGGACGATGCCGGGGCGGTCGGGGCCGACGACGGTGACGACGAGCGACGTCGTGCCCGGCGGCGCGTGCTCGTCGAGGACGATGGCGCGGCGCAGCATCGGCGCGCGCGTCGCGAAACGCGCGTCCTGCGGCTTCGCCGGCAGCTCGCCGTGGTCGCGCGCATGGCGGACGACGCGCGCGAGCAGCTCGAGCCCCATCGGCGCGAGCGCGCGCTCCCACAGCTCGCGCGCCGACTCGCCGCGCGCGACGAAGCACCAGTCCTGCGCAGCGATCGGGCCGGCGTCCCAGCCGTCGGCGAGGTGGTAGACCGAGCCGCCGGCGATCGGATCGCCTTCGAGGATCGTCCATTCGACCGCGGCGATGCCGCGGTGGCGCGGCAGCAGCGACGGGTGGTAGCCGATGCCGCCGAGGCGCGAGCGCGCCAGCGCCTCGTCGCTGATGCGCGCGTGCGTGTGCGCGGCGACGATGAGGTCGGTGCCGTCGGGGATCGCTTGGGCGGGAACGATCTTCGGATTCGCGAGCACGTGCACCGGCAGCCCGGCCTTGGCGGCGGCGACGGCGAGGCGATCGTCGGCCGCCGGCACGATCACGCACGCGAACGTGACGCCCGGCTCGCGGCGGAGCGCCTCGAGCACGGTCGCCCCGAAGTAGCGGGATCCCGCCAGAACGCATTGCATCGCACAGCTCCTCGGTTGCAGGAGCCGCCATTGTGTGCGCTCGGCAGGCAGGGTCGAGTCGCGCCGCGGATGGCCGACTCAGGCCCTAGCATCTCGCCTGCGATGCGCGCACCGAGCGACTTCTCCGCACTCGTCGACGACCGTCCGGCCGACGGCGTCTTCCGCGTCCACCGCGACGCCTTTCGCGACGCCGACGTGTTCGCGCGCGAGATGGCGGTCTTCTTCGAGCGCGGCTGGGTCTTTGTCGGCCACGCCAGCCAGCTGCCCGCGCTGCACGACTTCATGACCGTCGCGGTGCGCGGCCAGCCGATCGTCGTCATGCGCGGCGGCGACGGCACGCTGCGCGCGTTCCACAACGCGTGCCGCCACAAGGGCGCGCTCGTCTGCCACGAAGCGCGCGGCTGCCGCCGCGTCCACGTCTGCCAGTACCACGGCTGGAGCTATGCGAGCGACGGCCGCAACGTCGCCGTCAAGGCGAAAGACGAAGGCGCGTACTCGCCGGCGTTCGGCGCCGAAGGCCACGACCTCGCGCCGGTCGCGAGGTTCGGCGAGTACCGCGGCTTCCTGTTCGCGAGCCTTGCGAGCGACGTCGAACCGCTCGAATCGCATCTCGGCGACGCGCGCGCGCTGATCGACCTCGCGGTCGACCAGTCGCCCGGCGGCCTCGAGCTCGTCCCGGGCGTCGTCCGCTACACGTACCGCGGCAACTGGAAGCTGCAGCTCGAGAACTCGCTCGACGCGTACCACTTCACGTCGACGCACCCGTCGTACCTGCGCCTGCTCGAGCGCCGCTCGGCGCAGCCCGATCGCACCGACGTGCCGAAGGCGATCTGGCAGAGCGTGCGCGACGACGAGGAGCGGATGGGCTCGTTCGGCCTCGCCAACGGCCACGCGATGGTCTGGACGACGTCGCCGGTCGAGCACCACCCGCTCTACGCCGCTCGCGAAGCGCTCGCCGGTCGCGTCGGCGCCGTGCGCGCCGCCTGGATGATGCGGACGCGCCAGCTGAACGTCTTTCCCAACCTGCAGATCGCGTCGAACGCGGCGCTGCAGATGCGCGTCGTCACGCCGCTCGCGGTCGACCGCACCGAGATCGCGTCGTACTGCCTGGCGCCGGTCGGCGAGAGCGACGCGGCGCGCGAGCGGCGGCTGCGCCAGTACGAGGACTTCTTCAACCCGAGCGGCCTCGCGACGCCCGACGACACGACGACGTTCGAGGACTGCCAGCGCGGCTTTCGCAGCGGGGCGATCGCGTGGCAGCAGGGCTCGGCGCGCGGCCAGACGCTCGTGCTGCGCGGCGCCGACGCACACGCGGCCGAGCTCGGCATCGCGCCCGAGACGTCGACGTCGGGAACCTTCGCGATGGCCGACGAGACCGTCTTCCAGTCGCTCTACCGGCATTGGGCGCGCCGGCTCGCGGAGAGCGCGCGATGAGCGACGTTGCGCTCGAGGTCGCGTTCGCGGCGTGCAACCTCGTCGCGCGCGAGGCGCTGCTCCTCGACGCGCAGCGCTGGGACGACTGGCTCGCGCTCTACGCCGACGACGCCGTCTTCTGGCTGCCGGCGTGGACCGACGAGCACCGTCTCGCGGCTTCGCCCGGGCGCGAGCTGTCGCTGATCTACTGCAGCTCTCGCGCCGGGCTCGACGACCGCGTCTGGCGCGTCCGCTCGGGGCTTTCGGTCGCGTCGCGGCCGCTGCCGCGGACGACGCACTCGGTCGCGAACAGCGTCGCCCGGCTGGCCGTCGATGGCGCCGGCGACGACGTCGTCGTCGAGTCGAGCTGGACGTGCCACGTCTTCGCGCTCAAGGAGCGGGCGTCGCACGTCTTCCACGGCCGCTACGAGCATCGTCTGCGCCGCGACCGTGAACAATGGCGCATCGCCGCGAAGACGATCGTGCTCATGAACGACACGATTCCGACGATGCTCGACTTCTACTGCGTGTAGCGCGGCGGAAGCGGCTTCGATGGACCTTCGATCGGGATTGGCGCAGATCGCTGCCGAGCATCGCCTCGACGCTGCGGCGACGCGCCGCCTCGAAGCGATCGCCGGCCTCGACGACGAGCCGGCGTCGCTCGCGAAGTGGCTGCCGCGCGGCGTCGCCGTGCTCGCCGCGGCGCTCGGCGGCCTCGGCGTCGTGTTCTGGATCGCTGCCAACTGGCAGACGCTCGGCCGCTTCGGTCGCTTCGCGCTGCTCGAAGCGTTCGTCGTCGCGATGTGCGCCGGCGCGCTCTGGAAGCCGGCGGCGCGCGCTCCGCTCGGCCTCGTCGCGCTGCTCGCGATCGGCGCGCTCTTCGCCTACTTCGGCCAGACGTACCAGACCGGTGCCGACCCGTGGCAGCTGTTCGCGGTGTGGGCGCTGCTCGCGCTGCCGCTGTGCATCGCCGCGCGCAGCGACGTGCTGTGGGCGCCGTGGGCGCTCGTCGTCATGACCGGCGTCTCGCTTTGGGTGCATGCGCACACCGGACACCGCTGGCGTGTCCAGCCCGACGATCTCGCCGCGCATCTCGCGGGCTGGGGCGCGGCGCTCGCGCTCGTCGCGTTCCTGAGCGCGCCGCTGCGCAAGGTCACCGGGGCCGGCGTCTGGGGGCAGCGCGTCGCGATCGCGCTCGCCGTCGTGATGATCGGCCTCACCGCCATCGCCGGCCTCGTCGGCGACAAGGCGCTCGCGCACTACTTCTGCGGCCTCGCCGTCTTCGCCGTCGCCGCGGTGCTGCTCGCTCGCGACGAGTCGTTCGAGATCTTCGGGCTGAGCGCGGTCGCGCTCGGCATCGACACGCTCGTCGTCGGCGGCCTTGCCTACGCGCTCTTTCGCCACGCGAGCGGCAGCGACGCGCTCGCCCGGCTGATGCTGCTCGCGCTCGTCGCCGCGGCGCTGCTCGCGGGCACGGTCTCGCTGCTGCTGCGCCTGTCGCGGCGCCACGGAGCGCAGCGATGAGCGCCGAGCAGCGGCTCGACGACGTCGTCCGCGCCGCGATCGCGCACGGCGTCCTGCCCGCGACGGCGACGGTGCCGCAGCACGACGACCGGCCGTGGC
>DASSRF010000084.1:0-7236 GCA_035701945.1 Caldimonas sp.
CGAGCTGCTCGCGCTGCTGCGCGGCCTTGCGGCGCGCCATGGCGACGATGCGCTCCTCGTCGTCGCCGTCGAATCGTCGGCGCGCTCGGGCCGCTGCGGCATCCCCGTCGTCGAGCACCTCGCACGCGCCGCCGGCTGGGAGATGTCCCAGCTCTGGAGCGACGGCACCGCGCGCCACGCGCTCGTCGTCTTCGAGCGCGCCAGCGCCGCGGATCAGGGCGCGCTGATCCGCGTCACGCCGCTTCGCGTCAGCACGTAGAGCGCGCCGTCGTTGCCGACGAGCATGTCGACCGGTGCGCCGGAGAGCTTCGCGAACGCATACGCGTCGTGGGTCGTGAGGTCGAGCCTCGCGACCCACTGGCTGACGAAGTCGGCGAAGTAGTACTGGTTGCGATAGTCGGCGGGGAACGCGCCGCTGTTCGGGTAGAACGCGCCGCCAGCGATCGCGAAGCCGACGAAGAAGCCCCCCGGTCCCGACCCCGGCGGGTTCGTCGCGCTGTGCCGGTACGTGAAGATCGGCGCGGTGATGCCCGCGACGACGTTGTCGGGGCCTTCCGAATCGGGCCAGCCGTAGTTCGCGCCCGCATTGCCGACGTCGATCTCCTCCCACGTGTTCTGGCCGACGTCGTTGATGTGCAGCGCGCCGGTGCCGGGCTGGAACGCGAACGTGAACGGGTTGCGCAGCCCGTACGCCCAGACCGCGCGCGCGATGCCGGTCTGCGTCGCGAAGAACGGGTTGTCGTTCGGGATCGTGCCGTCGGCGTTGAAGCGGAGCAGCTTGCCGAACGGCGAGCCGAGGTCCTGCGCGAGCGGCGGGTTGGCGTTCTCGCCGACGCCGACGTAGAGCTTGCCGTCGGCGCCGAAGTGCATGCCGCCGCCGTTGTGGTTGGTCGCGCCCGAGAGCAGCGGCAGCTCGACGAGCGTCGTTTCGCTGCCGCCCGCAGCGACGTCGCCCGCTGCGGTGAAGCGGCTGATGCGGTTGTGCGCGCCGCCCGCGCTGCGCGTCGAGTAGACGTAGACGAAGCCGTCGTTCGCGAAGTTGGGGGACAGGGTGACGCCGATCAGGCCACGCTCGCCGTTCGAGTCGACCGCGATCGAGGCGAACGGCGTGGCCAGCAGCGCGCCGTTCTTGACGACGCGCAGCGTTCCGCCCTGCTCGGCGACGAAGAGCCTGCCGTCGGGCGCCTGCGCGAAGGCGGTCGCGTTGGCGAGGCCGGTGATCCACGCTTCGTTGCGCGTGAATCCCGCCGGCTGCGTCACGTTGCCGCCGAAGCTGACGATCGTGCTCGCCCATGGCGAGACGTTGCCCGCGGCGTCGCTCGCGCGCACGCGAAGGACGTGCTGGCCCGACGGATACGCGGTCGTGTCGAGCGTCGTCGCATACGGTGCGGTCGTGTCGGCCGCACCGATCGCGACGCCGTCGATCTGGAACTCGACCGACGCGACGCCGACGTTGTCGGCGGCGTTCGCGCTCAGCGCGATCGTTCCGGTGAGGCCGCTCGCGCCCGGCGCCGGAGCGATGAGCCCGACCAGCGGCGGATCGATGTCCGGGGCCGGCGCGCCGACCGGCATCGAATCGGAGCCGCCGCCGCAACCCGCAAGCACGGCGGCGGACACAGCGAGGATCGGCCAGGAACGTCGAAGAGCGGTCATGGCAACGGCGATCGAAAGTCGTCGCCGACGATTCTCGCTCGCCGACGCGGAAGGTGCCGGCGCGGTCGCGTGTCACGTTGTGATCGAAACGTGAGCATTCGTTGAACGGCGCGTGAGTCGCCGTCTCGACACTGCCGCTCCAGGAAAGGCGCCCGATCCCCGGGAGCCGATCCGACCACCCCACCACCACGGAGCAGCGACATGAGCAACCCCTTTCACCCCGCCGTCCACGGCGCCTTCGCCAGCCTGATCGCCGTCGGCCTCGCCGCCGCCAGCGGTGCCGCGCTCGCCGCCAAGGGCGACACCGAGAAGTGCGCCGGCATCGTCAAGGCTGGCAAGAATGACTGCGGCACGAGCAAGAGCGCGTGCGCCGGCACGGCGACCGTCGACCGCGACGCCGAGGCCTGGATCCTCGTTCCCGCAGGAACGTGCGAAAGGATCGCCGGCGGCAAGGTGACCAACAAGCCGGAGAACGTTCACGGCGGCGCTGCCGCCCTGAAGAAGGGCTGATGCCCGCGAACGCGGTCGTGGCCGCTCGCGCTCACGACCGCCTCGCCAGGAGAACCTCGATGATGTCGTCCAACACCTTCCCCGCAGCGCGCGCGGCACACGACCGCAGCGCCGGAACGCTTGCGCGCCTGGTCGCGCTCGCAGCGAACGCGGGCCGCTGGCTCGGCCGCGGCGCACCGCTCGCCGACCTCGCCGTGCGGCTCTTCGTCGCCGCCGTCTTCTTCCAGTCGGGCCTGACCAAGATCGCGAACTGGGACAGCACGCTCGCGCTCTTCGAGAACGTCTACGCGGTGCCGCTGCTCCCGCCCGCGCTCGCCGCCTTCGCCGGCACGACGGTCGAGCTCGTCTTCCCGGTGCTGCTCGCGCTCGGCGCGGGGACGCGGCTGGCGGCGTTCGTGCTCTTCGTCTTCAACATCGTCGCCGTCGTCTCGTACCCCGACCTCGGCGCTGCGGGTCTCAAGGACCACCAGCTCTGGGGCCTGCTGCTCGCGGTGACGCTGCTGCACGGGCCGGGCGCGATCTCGCTCGACCGCGCGATCGCGCGCCTGCTCGCTGCGCAACGCTGAACGGAGCGACGCGGTGGCAGACGAACGCAACATCGTCATCGTCGGCGGCGGCTTCGCCGGCACGACGCTCGCGCGCCGCCTCGAGCGGCTGCCGCTCGACGGCCACCGCGTCGTCCTCGTCAGCGAGGAGAGCACGACGACGTTCCACCCGATGCTCGCCGAGGTCGTCGGCGCCGCTGTCTTTCCCGAGCAGGTCGTCGCGCCGATCCGCCAGATGCTGCGCACGAGCACGTTCGTGATGGGCCGCGTCGTTGCGATCGACTGGCACCGTCGCGTCGTCGTCGCGTCGACGCTCGCCGGCGAGCGCGAGATCGGCTTCGCGCACGTCGTCTTCGCGTTCGGAGCGCGCGCCGACGTCGGGCTCGTCCCCGGCCTCGCCGAGCACGCGCTGCCGCTGAAGCTCGTCGGCGATGCGATCTTCATCCGCAACCGGGTGCTGCAGCGCGTCGCGCGGATCGAGCTCGAGTCCGATCGCCTGCTGCGCCGCCGGCTCGGCCACTTCGTCGTCGTCGGCGGCGGCTTCTCGGGAGTCGAGGTCGCCGGCCAGATCGCCGACTTCCTGCGCGGCGTGCGACGCTACTACCCGCGCGTCGACGACGGCGAGCTGCGCGTCACGCTGGTCGAAGGCGGCGAGCGGCTGCTGTTCGAGCTGCCCGCTTCGCTCGGCCGTGCCGCGCTCGCCTCGCTGACCAAGCGCGGCGTCGACGTCCGGCTCGGCGCGCGAGTCGCCGCGGTCGATTCGAACGACATCCGTCTCGTCGACGGCACCATGCTCCAGAGCGAGACCGTCGTCTGCACGATCGGAACGCGGCCGAACCCGCTCGTCGAGCGCGCCGGCGTCGCGTCGCTGCGCGGCCGAATCGTCACCGAAGCGGACCTGTCGGTGCCGCGCCGCGACGGTGCGTGGGCGATCGGCGATTGCGCGCTCGTCGGCAACCACGGTGTCGCGACGGACGCGACCGCGAGCGCGCCCGCGTTCGCGCCGCCGACCGCGCAGTTCGCCGTCGCCGAGGCGAAGGCGCTGGCGCGCAACATCGCCGCGCGCATCGCCGGCCGACCGACGCTGCCGTTTCGCCACGTCGCCAAGGGCGCGCTTGCGACCACCGGCCACCTGAAGGGGGTCGCCGTGCTGTTCGGCGTTCCCGTCTCCGGCCTCGCGGCGTGGCTGCTCTGGCGCGCGACCTATCTGCTGCAGATGCCGACGCTCGGCCGCAAGGTCCGGATCTGGGTCGAGTGGACGTGGGCCATGCTCTTCCCGCTCGACATCACCCACCTGCGCTTCACCCGTAGCGGCGAAGCCGACGCAGCGCGCAGCGATCCGTTGCCGGCGCACGCGACGCCGACGGGCGCGCGTCCGCTCGCCAGCCACTGAACACCACACCAGAGGAGTCCACCATGCTCAAGCAGAAGTCCGCGATCGTCACCGGCTCGACCAGCGGCATCGGTCTCGGCATCGCGCGCGCGTTCGCCGAGAACGGCGCCGACGTCATGCTCAACGGCTTCGGCAACGCCGACGAGATCGAGTTCACGCGCGCCGAGCTGCAGCGCACCTGCAACGTCCGCGTCCGCTATTCGAGCGCCGACATGAGCAAGCCCGAGCAGATCCGCGCGATGGCCACGCATGCCGCGCGCGAGTTCGGCAAGGTCGACATCGTCGTCAACAACGCCGGCATCCAGCACGTCGCGCCGATCGACGAGTTCCCGGCCGAGAAGTGGGACGCGATCGTCGCGATCAACCTGTCGTCGGCGTTCCACCTCGTCCAGGCGGTCGTGCCGGCGATGAAGGCGCGCCGGTTCGGCCGCATCGTCAACATCGCGTCGGCGCACGGGCTGACCGCGTCGCCGTTCAAGTCGGCGTACGTCGCCGCCAAGCACGGCCTGATCGGCTTCTCGAAGACGGTCGCGCTCGAGCTCGCCGAGTTCGGCATCACGTCGAACACGATCTGCCCGGGCTACGTCAAGACGCCGCTCGTCGACCAGCAGATCGCCGGCCAGGCGAAGGCGCACGGCATCTCGGAGATGGACGTCGTCCGCGACGTCCTCCTCGTCCACCAGGCGCGCAAGGAGTTCGTTCGCATCGACGAGCTCGCCGCGCTCGCGGTCTTCCTCGCTTCCGACCAGGCGGCGTCGATGACGGCGGGCGCGATCGCGATGGACGGCGGCTGGACGCAGCACTGAGCGCGCAAGGGAGATCGCGATGGCGGGCAGCAGCACGGCGCGGACGCAGGGCCGCGCACCCACGAAGGCCGGGGGCTCGTCGCTTCCCGGGCAGGTCGTCCTCGTCCTGCAGGGCGGCGGCGCGCTCGGCGCCTACCAGGTCGGCGTCTACCAGGCGCTGCACGAGGCCGGCATCGAGCCCGAGTGGGTGATCGGCACGTCGATCGGCGCGATCAACGCGTCGCTCATCTGCGGCAACCGACCCGAGCACCGGCTCGACCGTTTGAACGCGTTCTGGCAGCAGGTCGAGCAGCAGGGCGCGATCGCGAGCGCGTTCGATCCCTTCGGCGTCGGCCCGATGCTCGGCACGATGACGACCGTGATGCGCGGCATCCCGTCGTTCTTCACTCCCAACCTGCTCGCCTGGCGCGGCGCGCGCGCGGCCGCGGGCGTCGAGCAGGCGTCGTACTACAGCACCGCGCCGCTGCGCGCGACGCTCGGCGAGCTGGTCGACTGGGAGTACCTGTGCGACTGCCGGACGCGGCTCACCGTCGGCGCCGTCAACGTCTGCAGCGGCCGCATGCGCTACTTCGACTCGCGCAAGGAGCCGCTCGGCGTCGACCACGTCATGGCGTCGGGCGCGCTGCCGCCCGCGTTCGGCGCGATCCGGATCGACGGCGAGCCGTACTGGGACGGCGGCATCTACTCGAACACGCCGATCGAGGCCGTGCTCGACGACAAGCCGCGCCGCGATTCGCTGATCTTCGCGGTCAACGTCTGGCACCAGACCGCGCCCGAGCCGGAATCGATCTGGGAGGTGATGTCGCGGCAGAAGGACATCCAGTACGCGAGCCGCGCCGACAGCCACATCGCGCGCCAGAAGCAGATCCATCGCCTGCGCCACGTCATCCGCGAGCTGACCAGGCAGCTGCCCGCCGCGAAGCAGGCCGACGCGAAGGTCCAGGAGCTCGCGTCGTGGGGCTGCGGCACGCAGATGCACGTCGCCCATCTGCTCGCGCCGCGCGTCGACAGCGAGGACCACACCAAGGACATCGACTTCACGCCGAACGGCATCCGCGTCCGCCGCGACGCAGGCTACGCCGACACGATGCGGATGATCGAGCGCGCGCCGTGGACGGCGCCGGCCGATCCGATCGAGGGCGTGATCGAGCACGCCTGAGGGATTCGCCGCGAGGAGCACGCGATGCCGATCGTCGTCACCAGCACCGCGTTCGTCGTCGCCGTCGTCTGCGCCGGCCTCATGGGCTACGCGATCCAGCGCGGGGCGACGTGCACCGTCGCCGCGGTCGACGAGGTCGTCACGCAGCGGACGTCGCGGCGGCTCGTCAGCCTCGTCGAAGCGTCGCTCTGGGTCGCCGGCGGCCTCGTCGTCGCAGAGACGTTGCAGCTGCTGCCGAAGATGCCGCCCGGCTACGCGGTGAGCGGCTGGACCGTGATCGGCGGCGCCCTGCTCGGCCTCGGCGCCTACATCAACGGCGCGTGCGTGTTCGGCGCGATCGCGCGCTTCGGCTCGGGCGAATGGGCCTACAGCGTCACGCCGATCGGCTTCTACGTCGGCTGCGTGACGGTCGGGCCGGTGTTCGCGGCGCCGGCGCCGACCAAGCTCGCGCAGAACTCGCCGGTGCTCGCCGTCGCGGCGTGGCTCGTCGCTCCGTTCATCGCGTTCGTGCTCTGGCGCGTCGGCCGCGGCTGGCGCGCGGCGACGCGCGGCGGCGCGCCGCGCTGGCACGAGCGCGTCGCCGCGCACGTCTGGTCGCCGCACGTCGCGACGACGGTGATCGGCGTCGCCTTCGTCGTCCTGCTGCTGCTCGTCGGCGGCTGGGCGTACACCGACGTGCTCGCCGAGCTGGCGCGCGGCATGGCGGCGAGCGTCGGTGCGCGCACCCTCCTCGCGATCGCGCTCCTCGCCGGCGCCGCGCTCGGCGGCTGGACCGCGGGCCGCTTTCGCAGCGCGGCGGTCGCGCCGGCGCAGCTCGCCCGCTGCCTGGCGGGCGGCGTGCTGATGGGCTGGGGGAGCCTGCTCCTGCCCGGCGGCAACGACGGTCTCGTCCTCGTCGGCATGCCGCTCGCGTGGCCCTACGCGTGGCTCGCGGTCGCGACGATGTGCGTCACGATCGCGACGGCGCAGCTCGCAGCTCGGGCGTTGGCATCGCCGCTCGACCGCAACGGCGTCGCCTGACCGTCGGTCGGCAGAGTCTTCACATTTCGATCACGGCTTCGCACGTCGCCGCGGCGCTCCCTAGACTGCGCTCTTGGAGGACTCCGATGCACTCCCGCTCGCACTACCTGCCGCGACCGGCGCTGGCGCTCGGCGCCGGGATCGGCCTGC
>DASSRF010000085.1:0-4611 GCA_035701945.1 Caldimonas sp.
TCCGGAGCGAAGCGGAGGACCGGCGAGAAGCCCCCATGCGACGGCCCGTTCAGGGCCGGAGCGAGCGGCATCGCAGCCGCCCCGCGGAGCGAGCAGCGCAGGGGACCCGGCCCGCAGGGCCGGGCGCCAAAGCTGCGCGGCTGCAGCCCCGCCCCCGTCCTTGCGCGCTCGTTGACGCGGTCAGTGCAGCACCACGGACGAGATCCTTCGCTTCGCTCAGGATGACGAAGTCGCTTCGCTCACGATGACGGAGTTCGCTTCGCTCAGGGCGCGCGTCAGGGCCGAACGGTGATGTTGTTCTGCACCGACTTCACGCCCTTGACCTTGATCGCGATGTTCTCGGCGGTCTGCTTCCCGAGCCGATCCTTGGCGAAACCCGAGAGCTGGACGTTGCCGTTCAGCGTCTCGACGCCGATGCCCGCGGCGTCGACCGCCTTGTCCTCGACCATCCGCGCCTTGATCGTCGACGTGATCGCCGAGTCGTCGACGTAGGCGCCGACCGTCTCCTGGCGGCGCTCGATCGCGCAGCCCGACACGAGCGCCAACGAGATCGCGGCGACGACGGTGGCGAGGGCGGAGCGAAGCGTCATCGTTGCTCCCGGTCTCGTTGCGGTCAGGCGCTCATTCGGTCAGCCAGTCGCTCAGCTCCTCGGCGTGCTCCTGCTCCTGGCTGAGGATCGACTCGAGGATGCGACGCGTCGTCGAATCCTTGTCGCCGATCAGCCGGATCATCTGCGAATACGCCTCGATCGCGACGCGCTCGGCGACCAGGTTGGCGCGGATCATCGCCTGCAGGTCGGTCGACGCATCGTAGTCGGCGTGGCTGCGCTCGAGCAGCGTCGTCGGCTGGAAGTCGGGTTCGCCGCCGAGCTGGACGATGCGCTCGGCGAGCATGTCGCCGTGCGCCGTCTCCTCGTTGGCGTGGACGAGGAACTCCTCGGCGATCTTCGGCGAGGCGAGCCCCTTGGCGGTGAAGTAGTGGCGCTTGTAGCGCAACGTGCAGACGATCTCGGTCGCGAGCGCGTCGTTGAGCAGCTGGATGATGTCCTCGCGCCACGGGCCGTAGCTCGGCGTCACCGCGCCGCCCTCGAGGCTGCGCTTGGCGGCCTCGATCGCGCTCTCGTCGAGACGCAGCCGCTCGCCGCTGCCTTGCGCCGGCGTTGCCGGCTTGTCGGTGGTGGTGGTGTTCATTTGCTCGAGATTGCCTTGGCGCCGAGCAGCGCGAACAGCAGCACGGCGACGAAGAGGACTAGGAAGACGACGAACAGGATCTTGGCGATCCCGGCAGCGCCCGCGGCGATGCCGGTGAACCCGAACATCCCGGCGACCAGGGCGATGATCGCAAAAACGATGGCCCACTTCAGCATGAGAGTCTCCTTGGATTGCAGCCTTTGCCGGTGGTGCCGGTCAGGCTGACCGAGCGGCAGGGAAGACTGTAGTGAACAGCCTTTGTGCGTTGCATCAGAGCCGCGCGTGGCCCGCTGTAGGACAGCGGCGGCCGCCCGCGTAGCCCGCGACTCGCTCCGCGCGGGCAAAAAAAACGCGCCGGAGCGCGTTTTTGGAAGACCCCACGGAGGGAGACCGGTCGATTGCCGCGCGGGCGGGTCGACAAGGGGCCGTTGGGAGGTAACCGTCGCAACAGCTACGGCAAATTCGGTGCCCGCTCGGGCTCGCTTGCCGAGGCGCGGACGGTGGCTGCCGCCGGGGCGGAGGAATCCGGCGTCGTCGTCGAAGACGATGCACGTGGCCGGCGGGCGCGGCGCGACTGGCCCGCACGCGACGGGCTCGCCAGCATCTGCAGCCACGACTCGACCGGCATCCGGCGCAGCGCGTGGCTGGCGAGCTGCGGAACCAGGCCGACGAAGATCGCGGGTCGCAGCAGCCAGCGCCAGGGCTTCAGCAGCAGGAGCAGGGCGCCGGCGGCGGCGGCGCCGAAGACGAGGCCGAGCGGGTTGCGCTCGGCGATCGGCTGCACGAGCTTGCGCGAGGCGTCCTCGGCGACGAGGCTGGCGGTGCGCAGCGGATGGGTGTCCCACCAGTCCTCGACCGTCTCGAGGATGAACTCGGCGCCGGGCAGCTCGCGCAGCCGCTCGAGCAGGCGATCGCCGAGGTGGCCGACCGACTCGGGAACGATCGACGCGCGCTTGGGCGGGTGCGCGATCTCCATCATCGCGAGCCGCAGCGCGCCGCGCGATGCCGCGAGGCGGTCGGTCGCCGGGACGTCGTTGAGCTCGTCCTTGGCTTGCCGGCTCGCGTCGCTCACGGCCTCGGCG
Source organism: Caldimonas sp. (assembly GCA_035701945.1). Taxonomy (GTDB): domain Bacteria; phylum Pseudomonadota; class Gammaproteobacteria; order Burkholderiales; family Burkholderiaceae_C; genus Schlegelella_A. Next base: position 2,274 of record DASSRF010000085.1, read on the forward strand.
GCGGCGCGTGCTTCGCCTGCGACGCGCGCTCCGGCCGCGGCGCGGTCGTCGGCCGCCGGCGCGACGGATGGCGGCGCGACCGTGCTCACGATGCGACCTCGCGCAGCATCGCCATGTCGGCGTTGATCTGCTTCTTGACCGTCGCGAACGCGTTCTCGATCGGCTTGGCGCGCGCGACGACGACGCAGATCGCGCCGAGGACGAACGGCGTCAGCGGAACGACGAGGAGCGCCCACCCTGCCGCATAGTCGCTCGCCGGCACGGTCGCGCGCAGCATCAGGGCGACGCCGACGAGCACGAGGCCGACCAGGAAGAGCACGAGCGCACCGACGTAGAGGCCGATCCGCGTCAGCCACGCCGTCGACACCTTGTTCACCTCCTCGCCGACGAGGGCGGCGTAGTTCTCGACGTGGTCGCCGATCAGGTGCGGCTGGGTCGCCGCCAGGCGCAGCAGGGGGTGGATCATGGCTGCGTCGTCAGTCGCGCGAACGGCTGATGAGCGTGATCAGGCCCATGAGGAGCGCGCCGGTCGCGGCAGCGATCAGCATCGCCTTGATCGGCTCGTCCTTGACGTAGGCGACGGTCATGTCCTGCGCCTGCGCCGCGCGATCGCGCAGTTGCTGCGAGGTGTCGCGCACCGCGTCCATGCCGCGGCGAGCGGCGGCCTCGGCCTGCGACGCCACCTTGTTCAGCATCGGCCCGGCCTTGCTGCGAACGCCTTCGACGGTCTCGGAGAGACGGTCGAGCGCCTGATCGGTCGCACGCTGCGTCGAACGGATCGCGCCCTGGGTCGCATTGGCGGCGTTGTCGGTCATCTCTTGCGCTTGCTGAGCCTGGGACTTGACTCCCGTGGTGTTTCCCGTGTCCATCGCTGGTCCTTTTGCTGGTGGGTGGCGGATTCCGCTTCTCGTGCCCGCAGGCCGGAAGAACGACAAGGCGCCCAGTGTGCGTTGCTCGCCGTCGGCGAAGCATAGGTGCTGCGCGCGCGCCTGTGTCGGGGGACCCACCCGAGCCGGGTAGGAAACGACCGACAAGTAAACCCGGCGTTCAGGCCTCGGCGGCGGCGGGCTGAGCGGCGTTGCCGTCGCCCTCGACGGCCTCGGGCGGGGCCGGCGGCAGCGTCGCTTCGATCAGCGTGCCCGCACCCGGCGTCGACTCGAGCCGCATCGTGCCGCCGTCTGCCTCGACGCGGTAGCGCATGCCGATCAGCCCGTGGCGCGCCAGCCGCGGAGCGCTGACGTCGAACCCGATGCCGTTGTCGCGCACCGCGACGGTCGCGCCGCCCTCCGGCGAAGGCTGCAGCGACACCACCACCTCCGTCGCCTTGGCGTACTTGACGACGTTCGTGAGCGCCTCCTGGACGAGGCGGTAGATCGTCAGCTGCGCAGGCGCGCTGACCGTCACCGGAGCGAGGTTCTCGACGACCCGGATCTCGCTGCGCGACGAGAACTCGCGCAGCAGGATCTCGAGCGCGGCGACGAGGCCGAGGTTGCTGAGCGACGACGGCCGCAGGTCCTCGATGATCCGGCGCTTGAGCGCGATGCCGCCGTTGAGCGCCTCGTTGAGGTGGGCGAGCCGCTCGGCGGCGTCGGCGCTCGCGCTCGCCGCGAGGCGCGACTTCAGCCGCGCGACGTCGAGCTTGGCCGCGGTGAGCAGGGCGCCGAGCTCGTCGTGGAGCTCGCGCGCCAGCCGGCTGCGCTCGTCCTCGCGGATCGTCTGCAGGTGCTGCGCGAGCTCGCGCAGCTGCGCGGTGCGCGCAGCGACCTCCTGCTCGAGGCGGTCGCGCTCGCCGACGACGCGCTGCGCCTCGTCGGCGAGGGCGCGGTCGAGCGTGGCCGACTGGCGCAGGTACATGAAGAGCGCGAGCAGGCTGATCGCCGCCATCGCCGAGACGCCGATCCGGTTCAGCCACAGCGTCTGGTAGACGCTGCGCCGGCCGACCTCGACCTGCGCCGTCTCGTGCGCGATGAGCTGCTCGCCGAGGGCGCGCAGGTGCTCCATCTTCTCGCGCCCGATGTCCGAGAGCAGGAGCTCGCGCCAGCCGGTGCCGCCGGGACGGTCGTGCAGAGCGATCGTCGTCGCCAGCTCGCTCAGCTTGGCCTCGGTTTCATTGGCGAGCTCGGCCACCGTCGGCGCGACACCGCGGTCGCGCGCGTAGTACGCGTTCAGCCACGCGAGGAGCGACCGCGCCTCGCGGCTCGCCTGCTCGTACGGCTTCAGGTACTCCGGGCGCTCGGTCAGCAGGTAGCCGCGCTGGCCGGTCTCGGCGTCGATGACCGCCTTGACCAGGGCGTTCAGCTTGTCTCGCGCGCTGGCGCGCTCGCCGAGACGATCGAGC
>DASSRF010000086.1:0-4999 GCA_035701945.1 Caldimonas sp.
GTCGTCTGAGCTCGCGGCGCGCGCCGCGGTGCCACGATCGCAAGGTCGTCATCGGCGACCTCCGCATCCGCGCTTCGGACATGCGCGATGATCGCAGGCGACTTCCGCCCCGAGAGGAGATGCCATGCCGACGCCGACCGACCTCGCCGACTGCAGCGCGCTGACGCTGCTCGCGCTCTACCGCAGCGGCGACGCGTCGCCGGTCGAGGCGACCGGCGCGGTGCTCGACCGGATCGCTCGCCTGAACCCGGTGCTCAACGCGTTCTGCCATCTCGCGCCCGAAGAGGCGCTCGCGGCGGCGCGCGCGAGCGAAGCGCGCTGGATGCGCAAGGCGCCGTGCGGCGAGCTCGACGGCGTTCCGGTCTCGATCAAGGACCTGATCCTCACCGCGGGCTGGCCGACGCTGCGCGGCTCGCGCACGGTCGACCGCGCGGGCCCGTGGGACGTCGACGCGCCGGCGACCGCGCGGCTGCGCGAGGCCGGCGCGGTGCTGCTCGGCAAGACGACGACTCCCGAGTTCGGCTGCAAGGGCGAGACCAACTCGCCGCTCACCGGCATCACGCGCAATCCATGGAACCCGGCGAAGACGCCGGGCGGATCGTCGGGCGGCACGGCGGCCGCCGTCGCCGCAGGGATGGGGCCGCTCTCGGTCGGCACCGACGGCGCCGGCAGCGTGCGCATCCCGGCGGCGTTCTGCGGCAACTTCGGCCTGAAGCCGAGCTTCGGGCGCGTCCCCGCGTATCCGCTCTCGCCGATGGGCACGGTCGCGCACCTCGGCCCGCACACGATGAGCGTCGCCGACGCGGCGCTGATGATGAACGTGCTCAAGCGCCCCGACGCGCGCGACTGGACATCGCTGCCGTTCGATCCGAGCGACTACACGGTCGGTCTGGCGGACGGCGTTCGCGGGCTGCGGATCGCGTTCTCGCCGACGCTCGGCTACGCCAAGGTCGACCCCGAAGTCGCCGCCGCGGTCGCGCGCGCCGTCGCCGACCTCGAGTCGCTCGGGGCGCACGTCGACGCGGTCGACCCCGGCTTCGACGATCCGCTCGAGATCACGACCGGGCTCTGGTTCGCCGGCACGCACGCCGTCTGGGCCGGCCTGACGCCGGCGCAGCAGGAAGTGACCGATCCCGACTTTCGCGCCGAGGCCGAGCTCGGCGCCGCGTTCAGCGCGCTCGACGTCCATCGCCTCAACCTGCGCCGCGGCGCGCTCGGCGCGCACATGCGCCAGTTCATGCAGCGCTACGAGCTGCTCGCGACTCCGGCGGTCGCCGTCCCCGCGTTCGACGCGCGCCCCGCCGGCCACTCGCCGATGGAGCCGAAGGCGATGCTCGGCTGGACGCCGTTCAGCTATCCGTTCAACCTGACGCAGCAGCCGGCGTGCACGATCCCGTGCGGGCTGACGAAAGAGGGCCTGCCGATCGGGCTGCAGCTCGTCGGCCCGATGTTCGGCGATGCGCTCGTGCTGCGCGGCGCGCGCGCGTACGAGAACGTGCGGCCGATCCCGCGGCCGCAGCTCGTCGCGACGTCGGGCGCGCGAACGGCGCTCTAGCGATCAGGGGCGCGAGCGAATCTCGGCCGGGAGCTCGCGGGCGAGGAAGTCGTACACGGCCCGCACCAGCGCGTTGGCGCGGATCTCGCGATGCACCGCGAGCCAGCACGGCAGCGCTGCGGGCGCGAGCACCGGCAGCACGGCGACGACGCCGGGCCAGTGGCGCAGGTTGTAGCGGGCGACGAAGCCGATGCCGGCGCCCTCGGCGACGAGCCTGCCGTACGCGACCTGGTCGTCGGTGCGCAGCGCGAAGTCGGCGCGCGCGAGCGTGACGCCGGACCGCGCCGCGGCGCGCACGATCGTGTCGTCGCGGTCGTAGCCGATCAGCCGGTGCGCGAAGAGGTCGTCGACGCTGCGCAGCGGCGGCGCCTTGGCGAGATACGAGCGGTGCGCGGCGGCGACGATCTCGATGTCGCCGAGCTTTCTCGCGATCAGCGACGCCTGCGCCGGCCGCACCATGCGCACCGCGATGTCGGCCTCGCGCCGGAGCAGGTTGGTGAGCTCGTTCGACGCGACGAGCTCGAGCTCGATCTCCGGGTGCGCGCGCTGCAGCCGTGCGAGCACCGCCGGCAGCAGCCAGGTCGCGGCGACCTGGCTCGTCGTCACGCGGACGACGCCGCGCGCCGGCGAGCGCGCGCCGGCGAGGCTCCTCGTCAACGCGAGCGCGCCGTCGGCCATCTGCCGTGCCGCGTCGGCGCTCGCGAGCGCGGCCGCGGTCGGCGTGCCGCCGCGGCCGGTGCGCTCGAAGAGCGCGGCGCCGAGCTCCGCCTCGAGCTCGGCGACATGGCGGCTGAGCGTCGGCTGCGTCGCGCCGAGTCGCTTCGCCGCGGCGGTGACGCTGCCGGCGTCGAGGACGGCGAGAAAGCTGCGGACGAGGGCCCAGTCGAAGCGGTCGATCGACGCGTCCGGCATGCATCAGTGTATCCCTGTCATGCAGCAATCGATGCGCTCGGGCAGCGCGCCGCGAGGCACACTGGCGCCATCGCGAATCACCCAGGAACTCGAAATGACCGCCGCCCGCTCGCGCACCGTTCTCGTCCTCGGCGCCAACGGCCGCTTCGGCCTCGCCGCAGCGCAGGCGTTCGCCGCTGCCGGCTGGCGCGTCGTCGCCCACGTCCGCCGCGATCCGGTGGCGACGATGCCGACCTCCGCCGCGATCGTCCGCGCGCCGCTCGTTGCGCTCGCCGCAGGCGACGCCCTCGCCGCGCTGCCGCGGATCGATGTCGTCGTCCACGCCGTCAACCCGATCTACACGCGCTGGGACGAGGCGCTGCCGGCGGCGACGACGGCGATGGACGTCGCCGAGCGGCTCGGCGCGCGCTTCCTGCTGCCGGGCAACGTCTACAACTACGGCGCGGCGATGCCGGCGCTGCTCGACGAGTCGACGCCGCAGCGACCGACGACCGAGAAGGGCGAGATCCGCGTCGCGATCGAGAGCGCGCTCGCGGCGCGCGCTGCGGCCGGGCGGCTCGCCGCGACCGTCGTCACCGCGGGCGACTTCTTCGGCGGCGGCAGCGGCAGCTGGCTCGACCAGGTCGTCGTTCGCTCGCTCGCGCGCGGCAAGCTCGTCTATCCGGGCGACCCGGCGCTCGTGCACGCGTGGGCGTACCTGCCCGATCTCGCGCGCGCGTTCGTCGCCGTCGCGGCGCTCGAAGACGCTGCGCCGTTCGCGCGGTTCACGTTCGCCGGCCATTCGGTCAGCGGGCACGCGTTCCTCGCCGCGATCGAGCGCGCCGCAGCAGAGCTCGGCGTCGCGCCGGTGCACGGCTGGCGGCACGGCACGATGCCGTGGTCGCTCGTGCGCGTCGCCGGCGTCGCCGTTCCGCTCTGGCGCGAGCTCGCGCGGATGTCGTACCTCTGGCGTGTTCCGCACGCGCTCGACGGCAGCCGGCTCGCCGCGCGCTGCCCCGAGCTGCGGCCGACGCCGCTCGACGGCGCGATGCGTGCGAGCCTCGCCGCGCTCGGCTTCGGCCCGCGCGCGGCACCGGCGTTGCACCCGGCGGGCTGAGCACCGCGAACCGGGGGCGCGACGGGCACGTCGCGTGCTTCGCGTCTGGGCTCGGCGTTTGGGCCATCATCGCCCCGTGCCGAAGCCGTCGCCGGCCCCCGCGCCGGCGACCGAAACAGATGACCCCTGCCGAGATCGACCGAGTGTTCGGCCGTGCCCGCCTGCGGATGATCACGGGCGAGCACGTCGAGGTGTTCCGCGAGGAAGCGCGCGCGGGCGAGGAGCGCCGCTACACCAAGCGCTTCCTCGAGACCGCGAGCGGCGATTTCCGGCCCTGGACCGAGCGAGAGTGGCGGATCCTCGACCGCCTCGGCGCGCGCGGCGACGCCGCGGTCGCGCGCGTCGTACGCTTCTTTCCCGCCGACGACACCGGGATGCCGCGGCTGCAGACGCGCGATGCCGGCCCGACCGTCGACCAGTGGGCCGCGCTCGTCCCGCTCAGGCGCGACGCGCCCGTCCTGCCGTACGTGTTCGGCGACTGCGCCAACTGGTGGGCGCTCGCGCGCCAGTGCCTGATCGCGTTCGAGCCGCTGCACGCGCTCGGCTTCGTCCACCTCGACTTCAAGGCCGACAACGTCTGCGTGCCTTGGAAGCCGGCCGTCGCAGCGCGGCCGATCGCCGGGCAGCCGATGACGCCAGATTTCGACGGTCTCGCGCTGATCGACGTCGCGTTCTCGCTCCTGCCCGGAATCGATCTGCCCGGTGCGCTGCCGCTCGCGCGCGAGCCCGGCTTCGAGTACCAGTCGCCGCGCCTGCTCGAAGCGCTCGACGAAGGCCGGCGTGGCGAGCTGCGACCGACGCTCGAGCTCGACTGGCGCTGCGACTTCTTCAGCCTCGCCGCGATGCTGTGGCGGATGCTGCCCGAGCTCGACGACGCTGCGGGCACGGGCTGGACGCGCGAGCGCCACGACGCGGCGACGGCGTTCGTGCGCCAGCTGCTCGCGATCCACGGCGCGCCGCTCGCCGCCGAGCGGCCGCATCGCGAGCTGATCGGCCTCGCCGCGCTCAGGCTCGCCGAGCCGCAGCTCGCCGCTGCGCTGCAGGCGGGCAGCACGTTCGACCCGGAGCGGGCGTGGCCGAAGGGCGCCGAGGCGATGCCGCTGACGCGCGTCTCGGCGACGCCGCTCGCGCGCCACGGCGAGCGGATCGAGCCGCGATTCGCGATTCCGAACCCGCCGACCGACGCGCCCGCCGCGGTCGCGCCTGCCGCGGGCGTGCCGCGCACCCCGACGACGGCGCCGTTCGCAGCGACGGCGGCCGCGCCTCCGGTCGTCGACGACGAGGTCGCCCCGGTGGGCGCGCAAGTCGATCTCCCGCTCGACGTCGAGATCGACGTGCCGCTCGACGTCGCGGTCGACGTTCCGCTCGAAGCGCCGGTCGCGCGCACGATCGGCATCCCGGTCGACGCCGCCGATCGCACGATCGACCTCGACGCC
>DASSRF010000087.1:0-3492 GCA_035701945.1 Caldimonas sp.
GTCGAGCACCGCGTCGGCCTCGATCCGGCGCGCTGGTTCGCCGCCGCAGTCGACGCGCTCGCGACGCCGGTCGAGGCCGCCGACGCGCCCGGTCGGCGCTTCCAGGTGCGCTGCGCCGACCTCGTCGCGGCGCTCGAGACGCTGCACCGCCAGGACTCCGCGATCCTCGACACGCTGGCGTGGCGCGGCACCGAAGGCAGCGCGACGCTCGCGCGCTGGCGCGCCGACCAGGAGATGCAGATCACCGCGCGCGAGGTGACGCGGCGCAATCCCTGGGGCGGCGTCCCGGGCTGCATCTACCTCGGCGGCGACAGCGACTCCGGGCCGACCTACTTCCTCGCGCCGCCGAAGAGCGCGCAGCAGCGCGTCTGCACGATGGCTTCGGTGCGCAGCGTCGCCGTCGCGGCGAGCGGCTCGGCGGCGGCGCCGATCGCGATCGGCGGCGAGCCGGGCCCCGACGCCGCGGTCGACGACCCGCGCTGGAAGGTGCCGCCGTCGCTCTTCACGCTGCTGTCGCCGCTCGAGACGCTGCGCCAGCCGTCAGGCGCGCTTTACCGCGCCTACGCTGCGAACGACGAATTGCCTGCGCGCGTGCACGCCGGCCGCGTCGGCTCGCGCAACCACGTCGACCTCGACGGCGCGCCCGTCGACGTCGGCTATTCGATCGACCTCACGATCGACCCTGCGCTGCAGGCGCTCGCGCAGAAGACCGCTGCGTGCTACACCGGCCGCCACGACGTCTGCCGCGCGCTCGGCATCCGCCGCGCCGAGGACCGCGACGGCGCGATCGGGCAGCAGCTGCTCGAAGGCGCGATGGTGCGGATGGCTGCGGTCGCCGTGATCGACATCGCGAGCGGGCGCATCGAGGCGCTCGCCGGCGCGCTCTCGCCGTGCGCTCGCCAGGAAGTCGACGGTCCCGGCCGCGACGCGGGCTGCGATTCGCGCCTGCCGTATCGCGTCCAGTACCGCGCCGACGCGCTGCTCAATCCAGCCGTCTACCACTCGGCGATGCCGGCGTCGACGATCAAGCCGATCATGGCGACGGCGTTCCTCGGCGACGGCGAGCGCGGCAGGAAGCTCGTCGCTGCCGAGCGCGCCGCGATGCAGCACGAAGGCACGCCGTCGGCGCAGAGCCTGCGTGGCCAGCTGATGCGCTCGGACTCGGCGCGCTTTCTCGATCGCATGTTCTGCTTCGAGCAGAACTTCGTCGCCTGCCAGCGGCCGTGGAGCGTGCAGTCGGCGGCGCACGCGTTCGGCTGGAACGCCGACTGCGCCGAGGCGCGCATCAACTGCGGCAACGCCGACCTGCTGTTCGGCGCGCCGCTCGTCGCCGGCGACGAGCGCGACTGGAACGCGCCGGGGCCGACGCCCGTCGCGTACGGGCGCCTGCTGAGCGAGCCCGCGGGCAAGGCGGTCGGCGCTGCGATGCACCTGATGCCGCCGATGCCGCTCGACGCCGGCATCGTGCGCCGCTGCGCGCTCGGCGCCGACGGCCGCCGCGGCAGCGACGACGACTGGGAGAAGTGCAAGGGCGGCGCGGTCGTCGACGTCGTCGCCGAAGGCTGGGGCCAGGGCCACGCGCGCGCGACCGTGCTCGGCGTCGCCGGCATGATGGCGACGCTCGCGGCCGCGGCGAACGGCAGCGCGCGCGTGCCGCGGCCGCATCTCGTCGCCGCGATCCACGGCGTCGCCGGCGCGTCGGCCGAACGCTTCGCCGCCGCGGCCGCGCCGTGGTCGGAGCCGCAGACGATGCCGCCGCCGCTCGCGCGCGACGCCGCCGAGGTGATCCTGAGCGGACTCTCGTTCAGCCACCGCGCCGGCACCGCGCGCACCGCGTGCGAGCAGGTCTTCGACGCCAGGCGCTGCCGCGACATCGACTGGCTCGCCGGCAAGACGGGAACGCCGAGCTTTCCGAGCGACGGCCTGACGCTCGACGCGATCGTCCGCCTCTGCCGTCCCGGCGCGCCGCCTTCGGCCGAAGCGAAGCGCGGCGCGTGCAGCTCGCTCAAGCCGTACAAGTGGTACGTCGCCGCGTTCCGTTCCGACCGCGCGAAGGACGGCCCGTGGACGAAGGCGATCGCGGTGCTCACCGAGCGCAACTGGCTGCGCGCGAGCGGGCGCATCCACGGCACCGGCGACCACGGCCCGAACCCGTCGGCCGAGATCGCGATGCAGATCGTCGGCCGCACGACGGGTGCGATCGACGGTGCGGGAGGCTCGCAATGAGCGCGGTGGTGCGCCGCAACGCGCAGCGCGACGCCGGCGAGACGCTGCCGCCGCCGCTCGTCTGGACCTTCGACGGGCCGTTCGAGCGCTGCCTCAACGACCTCGAGGACACCCTGCGCCGCGCGCTCGTCCTGATCGGCGACGTCTCGCGTGTCGCGCTCCTGATCGACGTCTCGCTGCCGGCGCTGCAGGCGCGCGTGCGCGCCGGCGATCGCGTCCAGCCGGCGTGGGGCCGCTTCGTCGAGCGGCTCTCGGGCTACGGCCTGCCGAGCTTTCCCCATGTGCGGCCGTTGCGCACGCCCGGCCCGCTCGCGACGCTCGTCGTCGCGTACCGCAGCTGATCGACCCCGAACGACTCCGAAAGCCAGCCATGACCATGAAATCCTGGGTTCTCCATCGCGTCGCCGGACGCAGCGACCTGCCGCCGCGCGAGCGCGGCCATGAACCCGATCTCGACGCCGACGCGATGGCGCGCGACCACGCCGCCGCGGGCGGCGACGCGCTCAGGCCCGGCGCCGATCTCGGCGTCTACGCGCCGCTGATCGGCGCGGTGCGCGACGAGCTCGAGCACTTCGTCGTCAGCCACGTCCGGCTGCACGTCACGATCGCCGACCGCGATCGCTTCCTGCTGACGTCGGTCGGCGTCCGCTCGCCCGGCGGCGCGCACGCGCGCGAGCTGCTGCAGCAGTTCATGCACGAGTTCAAGCCCGAGCAGGTCAAGCGCTACCTCGCGCGCGAGGTGATCGGCCGGCTGCCGAACGCCGGCGTCATCGACCTGACGCTGTTCGGCGGGCTCTCCGACCTCGAAGCCGGCGAGCGCGCGAGCGACGACGGCGAGTACCGCGAGCTGCTCGCGGCGCTGAGGACGACGCCGCAGGTCGCGCGGCCATACGAGGTGAGCGTGCTCGGCCGCTGGAGCGAGGCCGACGCGCCGGCGTCGCCGTTGGCGAGCAACGCGCGCGGCGGCGCGGCGCCGTCGACGCCGCTCGCCGGTCGCGCCGTCGCCTTCGACGTCAGCGACGCCGACGGCAGCCGCGTCGCGGTGCTGCCGTCGGTCGTCCCCGGCCGCCGCTACGTGATCGGCAAGGACGAGAGCTCGGACCTGCGCGTCGACGGCACCTACGCCAGCCGCCGCCACGCCGAGATCTGGCTCGACGCCGACGGCTGGCGCGTCGCCGACGCCGGCTCGACCAACGGCATTCGCGTCGTCGACGAGCAGAGCGGCCGTGCGCGCGCGAGCGCAGCGACCGGCGACGACGCGCCGAT
>DASSRF010000088.1:0-4726 GCA_035701945.1 Caldimonas sp.
AGCTGCTCGATGATCGCAGGCCCTTCGAACTGCGCTACGACGGGCAGCCGTTCGCGCAGGTAGACCGGTGTATCGCGCCAGCCGCCGTCGGCGAACCAGACCGGGCGCGTCGTGCGCCGCGCTTCGGCGAGCGACGCGGCCGGACGCGAAGGCGCGATCGCGCTGAGCGACACGGGCTTGCGCTTGCCGATCACGGCGGTGTGCAGGTTGACGAGCACCGGCCGGATCTCGGGAAGCGCGACGCCGAAGCGCTTCCAGTACGCGGCGGCGAAGAGCTCGCGCAGCGCCGCGACGCTGATCGCGGTCGACTCGATCGCGACCGGAAGGATGTGGCTCTGGCCCTGGAACTGCATGTCGGCGCGGTGCAGCGTGACGACGCGCTCGACGGCGACGTTCTCGCGCGCCAGGAGCGCCTCGCCGGCCGCGATCTGCGCCGCGAAGACCTCGGCGATGCGGCCTTCCGCGAGCGTCTCGAGCGGCTGGTTGACGGTCGCGACGAAGTCGTGGCGCAGGTCGGCGACGACGCAGCCGAGCGCGTTCGTGAGCCCGGGCCGCGCCGGAATCAGCAGCGTCGGGATCGCGAGCTCGGCGGCGAGCGCCGCGGCATGCACCGGCCCGGCGCCGCCGAACGCGAACAGCGCGAAGTCGCGCGGGTCGTGGCCGCGCGCCAGGCTCACCATGCGGATCGCGCCGGCCATCTTGTCGTTGGCGACGCGCACGATCGCCGCCGCCGCGGCGGTCGCGTCGAGGCCGAGCGGCGCGCCGACCTGCTCCATGATCGCGGCGCGGATCGCGTCGACGGTGACCGCGTGGTCGACCGCGAGCAGCCGGTCGGGGTCGAGCCTGCCGAGGACGATGTTGGCGTCGGTGATCGTGACGCGCTCGCCGCCGCGGCCGTAGCAGATCGGGCCGGGCGTCGCGCCGGCGCTCTCGGGGCCGACGCGCAGCATCCCCGACGCGTCGACCGACGCGATCGAGCCGCCGCCGGCGCCGATCGTGTGGACGTCGACCATCGGCACGTGGATCGGCATCGCGTACTCGAGCTCGAGCTCGCTCGACACCGACGGCACGCCGCCGAGGACGAGCGCGACGTCGCTCGACGTGCCGCCCATGTCGTAGGTGACGACGTTGGCGAACTCGCCGGGCCGCGCGCCGGCCTGCAGCGCGGTCTGGGCGGCGGCGATCACGCCCGACGCCGGCCCCGACATCACCGTCGCGACCGCGTGCTCGGCGACGACCGACGCCGCGACGGTGCCGCCGTTGCCCTGCATGACGAGCAGCTCGCGCGCGAACCCCTTCGTCGCGAGCTCGCGCTGCAGCCGCTCGATGTAGCGCGACAGCACCGGCTGGATCGCGGCGTTGACCGCCGCGGTCGTGCCGCGCTCGTACTCGCGCTGCTCGGCGACGACGGTGTGGCCGACGGTGACGTGGCGGTTCGGCCAGAGCGCGCGAACGATCTCGGCGGCGCGGTCCTCGTGGTCGGCGTTGAGGTAGCTGTGCAGGAAGTGGATGACGACGCTCTCGGCGCCGAGCGCGAGCAGCCGCCGCGCCGCCTCGGCGACGCCCGCCTCGTCGAGCGCGACGACGACGCGGCCTTCGGCGTCGATGCGCTCGTCGACCTCGAGCCTCAGGTGCCGCTCGATCAGCGGAACGAAGCGGCCCTTCAGGCCGTACGGCTTCGGCCGCGTCCGCCGGCCGAGCTCGAGGACGTCACGGAAGCCCTTCGTCGTGATCAGGCCGACGGTCGCGATCTTGCGCTCGAGCATCGCGTTGGTCGTCGTCGTCGTGCCGTGGACGATCGCATCGAGCGCCGCCGCGTCGACTCCGGACGCGGCGATCGCGGCGAGGACGCCGAACGCCTGGTTGTCGACGGTCGTCGGCACCTTGGCGATGCGCACGTCGGCGCTGTCGTCGTCGACGACGATGAGGTCGGTGAACGTGCCGCCGACGTCGATGCCGGCGACGCGCCGCACGGTGATCGGGTTCGAGGTCAGGCCCGGCGCCGGGCCGCTCCCAAGTCGGGCCTCCGCCCCCTCGGGAGGCAGCGAACGCAGTGAGCGTGGCGGCACCATCACACGCTCAGATGAGTTCGCAGCAGCGTCTCGTCCTGCATCAGCGCCTCCATGCTGCCCGTGAAGCGCACCTCGCCCTTCTCGAGGACGACCGCGCGGTCGGAGACGAGGCGCGCGAAGTGCAGGTTCTGCTCCGAGAGCAGCACCGAGACGCCTGCGCTCTTCAGCGCGACGATCATCCGCGCCATCTCCTCGACGATGATCGGCGCGACGCCTTCCGAAGGCTCGTCGAGGAGGACGAGCGCGGGGTTGCCCATCAGCGTGCGCGCGACGGTGAGCATCTGCTGCTCGCCGCCGCTCATCCGGCCGCCGAGGCGGTCGGGCATCGCCTTCAGGTTCGGAAAGAGCGCGTAGAGCTGGTCCTCGGTCCACGTCGGCGCGCCTTCGCGCGGCGGCTGGCGCGCGACGGCGAGGTTCTCGCGCACGGTGAGGTCGGTGAAGACGCGGCGGTCCTCGGGCACCCAGCCGAGGCCGAGCCGCGCGATGCGGTACGCGGACAGCGCCGAGATGTCGCGGCCGCGGAAGACGACGCTGCCGCGTCGGCGCGCCAGCAATCCCATGATCGCCTTCATCGTCGTCGACTTGCCTGCGCCGTTGCGGCCGACGAGCGCGACGCACTCGCCGCCGCCGACCGCGAGCGAGACGCCGAACAGCACCTGCGCCTGGCCGTACCAGGCGTCGAGCGCGTTCACATCGAGCATCGTCGTCGCCGCCATGCCGTCCCCACCGGTGTCATCCTGAGCGCAGCGAAGGATCTCGCGCTTCGCGACCGGCGGGATCCTTCGCTTCGCTCAGGATGACGGACGGCGCGGCGAGCGTGGCAGGGGTCGCGAACGTGGTGCCGCCGCCGAAGTAGACCTCGCGCACGCGCGGATCGTCGCGCACCGCGGCCGGCGGACCTTCGGCGATGAGCTCGCCGCGCGCGAGCACGAGGATGCGGTCGGCGTGGGCGAAGACGACGTCCATGCTGTGCTCGGTGAAGAGGACGCCGATCGACTGCTCGCGCGCGAGCCGGCGCGCGAGCGCCATCAGCTCGTCGCGCTCGCGCGGCGCCATGCCGGCGGTCGGCTCGTCCATCAGCAGCAGCCGCGGCCGGTGCGCGAGCGCGATCGCGAGCTCGACGCGCTTGACGTCGCCGTACGCGAGCACGCTCGTCGCGCGCCTCGCCTGCTCGGCCATGCCGACGCTCGCGAGCAGCGCGTCGGCGTCGGCGACGAACTGCGTCCGCGCCGGCCGCCACCACGCGAGCACCCGACGCGCGTTCGAGAGCAGCGCGAGCTGGACGTTCTCGCGCACCGTGAGCGAAGCGAACGTCTCGGCGATCTGGAACGTGCGGCCGACGCCTTGCCGCCACACCGCCTCGGGCTTCATGCCGACGAGCTCGACGCCGCCGAGCCGCACCGAGCCGGCATCGGGCGCGAGCTGGCCGCCGACCATGTTGAAGCACGTCGTCTTGCCTGCCCCGTTCGGGCCGATCAGCGCGAGCATCTCGCCGGCGGCGAGGTCGAAGCCGACGCCGTCGACCGCGCGAACGCCGCCGAACGACTTGGCGAGCCCGCGCACCGCGAGCAGCGGCTCGCCGCTCACGCCGCCTCCTCGCGAATGAAGATTCGCTTGATGCCGCCCGCGACGCCGAGCGGAAACACGAGGATGAGCGCGAGCATGACGACGCCGAGCAGCGCCCGCCAGTAGTCGGTCTGCCGCGCGACGGTGTCCTGCAGCCAGGTGAAGAGCGCGGCGCCGACCCAGGGGCCGGAGACGGCGTGGACGCCGCCGAGCAGCACCATCACGAGGCCGTCGACCGAGCGGCCGACGTTGAGCGTCTCGGGCGAGATCGTCCCCTTCGCGAACGCGAAGAGCGCGCCGGCGAGCCCGGCGACGGTGCCGGCGACGACGAACGCGATCCACTGCAGGCGCGGCACCGCGATCCCGATCGCCGCGGCGCGCACCGGCGAGTCGCGGCTGCCGCGCAGCGCGAGCCCGATCGGCGCGTGCAGCATGCGGACGAGGAGGCCGGCGCCCGCGACCGTGAACCCGAGGACGAGCAGGTAGTAGACCGGCTTCGGCGCCAGCCAGGCCGAAGGCCAGATGCCGACGAGGCCGTTGCTGCCGCCGGTGACGGCGTCCCACTGGAACACGACCGACCAGACGATCTGCGCGAACGCGAGTGTCAGCATCGCGAGGTAGACGCCCGAGAGGCGGACGCAGAACCAGCCGAAGACGAACGCGCCGAGCGCGGCGACGAGCGGAGCGAGCACGAGCGCGGCCTCCATCGGCGCCCCGAGCCGGAAGAAGAGCGCCGCGCCGTAGGCGCCGAGGCCGAAGTACGCGGCGTGCCCGAACGAGTGCATTCCCGACGGGCCGATCAGGAAGTGCAGGCTCGCCGCGAAGAGGACCGCGATCAGCACGTCGATCATCAGCACGACCGCGTACGGCGAGCTGTCGCCGAGCAACGCGACGAGCGCGAGCAGAGCGAGCGCGACGAACCCTGCGACGCGCCAGCGCGCGTCGAGCGGCCGCAGGGGAGGCTCGATCGCGGCGGTCGCGCGCACCGTTCCCTGCGGCCTGCCGAAAAGCCCCTGCGGCCGCCAGACGAGGACGATCGCCATGACGAGGAACTCGGCGACGAGCGTCAGCTTGCTGAGCGGAAACGG
>DASSRF010000089.1:0-4947 GCA_035701945.1 Caldimonas sp.
ATGAACTCCGAGTCGAGCGTGCTCGCGGTCGAGCGCGGCAGGCGCGCTTCGGGAAACGCGATCGGCAGCGAGAACTGCAGGCGCGCGCATTGCTCGCCCGCGGCGCTCGCCTGCGCGACCCGCAGCTTGCCGCTGCCCTGCGCCACCGACCCCTCGACGCCGGTCACCGCGACGTCGAACGAGATGTTGTTGACGCGTGCGCCGTCGTGGCCGCGCGACTTGGCGTCGGCGGCTGGATTGACGGCGACGTGGTGCGCCGACGCGGCGGCCTGCGCTGCGAGGACGCCGTCGACGATCTCGGTGACGGCAGTCTGGATGAAGTCCTTGAGGTCCACGCTGTCTCCTTCGTGTCGGGGGCGTCCGTTCAGCTCAGCGCCATCAGCTTGCCGCGCTTCTGGGTGAGGTCGATGAAGCGCTGCAGCGTGCGCACCGTGTCGCCGTTCGGGCGGACGTACTCGAAGCCGAGGCGGACGCCGCGGCCGTCGTTGTTGATCGAGGTGACGTGCTGCAGGCGCAGAGTGATCTCGACGCGGGTGTCCTCGTCGAGCTCCATGCGGGCGCCGGCGAGCGTGACGCCGACCGTCAGCGGCTGCTGGTCGGACGGCAGGAAGAGCGCGCAGCCGCCGATCGACAGGTCGAGGATGCGCAGCGCGACTTCGCCGTCCGGCTGGTCGGGATGGCGGAAGCGCGCGACCGGCGCGCTCCGCATCAGCGGCCGGACGCGGAACGCGTTGCGGCGCTGGAAGCGGTACATCTCGCGCGGGAACGGGCAGCTCAGCACGCTCGCCTTGTTGCCGTGCACGAGCACCGGGTTGCGCAGCTCGAACTGGACCTTGACGCTGTCGAGATAGCCGACGACGGTGACGTCGTGCGAGTGCAGGATCGACTGCATCGCCGGGTCGTTGGGGTCGGCGTTGAAGCCGATCGTCGAGCGCGCGCTGTCCATCGTCCAGATCGCGCTGCGAAAGACGCTGCCGTCGCTGCCGTGCATGCTGAGCACGACCGCGCCGTCGAGCAACTGCTTCAGCAGCAGGCCGACGTCGCGCGGCGAGCCGATGCGGAACTCCTCGAGCGCCGCGTTCATGCCTTCGAGCGGTGCCGGGCTGGTTTGCATGGCTGTCCTTGGAACGCTTGATCGCGGCTCGCTGCGCCGCTCAGTGCAGGGTCTTCGGCCGCCCGGCCAGGATGTCGTCGAGGTCCTCGAGCCACGGCTCGGCGAGCTGGCGGATCTCGGCGTCGTTGAGGAGGATGCGCTGCATCAGCCGCGACTTCAGCTGCGCCTCGTCGGGCGGCAGCGGATGCTCGGCGGCGGTGCTCTTCAGCTGCGCGATCAGCACCGCGCACGCGCCCTCGAGCTTGACGACCTCGTCCCACTTGCCGCCGCGCGCGGCCTCGAGCATGTCCTGGCTCGCCTGCTCGATCGCCTGGTAGTAGTTCAGCAGCACGGAATTCATTCGGGCTCCCGAGGGTTCTGTCCGGTCCGCGTTCACTGCACTTCGCCTGCTGCCGCCGCCGGGTCGATCGCGATCCATGCCGAGCGAACCGGCGCGAGCAGCGCGGCGCACTCGTCGAGCGCAGCGCCGTCGTTGTGCAGGTTGGCTTCGGTCAGTCGCACCGTGACGTAGCGATAGAGCGCGGCCAGGTCCGCGGCGAGCGGGCCGCCGGCGTCGACGTCGAGCGCCGCCTTCAGGCCCTCCTCGACGATGCGCACGGCGCGGCCGATCGCCTTGCACTTGGCCTCGACGTCGCCTTGCCGGAGCGCGCCCCTGGCTTGCGCGACGGCCTCGTTGAAGCCGTCGAACAGCATCGTCACGAGGCGATGCGGCGACGCCGACGGGACGCCGGTCTCGACGCCGACGGTGCGGTAGGCGCCGGCGAAGGCAGGGGAGGCGCTCTGGGACAAGGCTGCTGGCGCGAACATGGGGCGTTGGCGATCCGAGGTGTGTCCCTTGGGTATCGGTACCGCCTGTCGGGACTTGAGCAGCGGAAGGGCCGATTTCGCCGCTTGTTCCGCCCTGCGCGGGGTGAACGGCAGCCGCGGTGGCGGCGGCTACTTGCTCGAGAGGTTCGCGTTGAACTGGGCGATCTGCTGCGTCAGGTAGGCGCTCTGCGTGTTCAGCTGCGCCATCACGGTGTCGAGCGCCGTGTACTGGTCGCGCAGGCGCTTCTCGATCGCGTCGAGGCGGACGTTGAGCGCGTCCTGGTCCTTCTGGTTGCGCTGCAGCTGCTGGCCGAGACCGTCGGTGCGCGTCGTCAGCGCGCCGTCGATGCCGAGCATGTTGTCGGTCGCGACGCGAAAGCGCTTCGCGAAGCCGTCCTTGGTCGGATCGGTCAGGTCCGAGTTGGCGAACATCTTTCGCAGCTCGTCGAGGTTGCCGAGCGCGTTGCCGAGCTTGCTCGCGTTGACGGTCATCGAGCCGTCGGCCTGCAGCTCGAGGCCGGCGTCGGAGAGGTGAGCGAACGCCGCCGAGGCTCCCGACACCGATCCGGCCAGCGTGCGCAGCTGCCGCTGCAGCCCGACCGCCGCGCTGTCGCCCTGGAGGATCCCGCCCTTCCTGGTCGCGGCGTCGTACTTGGTGTCGGTGGCGATCAGCTGGACCACCGCGGTGTACGCGGCGGCGAAGTCGGTGATCGTCTTCTTCAGCGCCTCGGTGTCGGTCGCGACGTTGACGGTGACGGGGTCGGTCGTCACCGCGGCGAGGTTGAGCGTCAGGCCGTCGACGATGTTGGTCAGGCTGTTCGTGCTCGACGTGACGGCGAGGCCGTTGACCGTCGCCGCGGCATCGGACGCGGTCTGGCTCTGGACCATCGTCGTCACGCCAGCGGAAGGGTCGAACGCGAGCGACGCGACGCCCGAGGTGCGGAATGCATTGGCCGCGCCGCTCGCGTTCGAGCGGATCAGCAGCCGCGAGCCGCTCGCGTCGGTCATGACCAGCGCCGTGACGCCGGCGCCGGCGGCGTTGATCTTGTCGCGCACGTCGGCGAGCGTGTCGGTCGCCGCGATGCTGACGTCGACCGCGGTCGCCCCCGCCTTCGGCGTGAACGACGTCTGGCCGGCGCCCCAGGTTCCGAGCTCGATGTGCAGCGTCCCCGCGCCCGGGGTCGTCGTCGCCGGGACGGCGGTGCCCATCGCGATCGTCTGCACGCTCGCCAGCGCCTGCACCTCGACCGAGTAGGTGCCGGGAGCCGAGTTGTTCGTCGACGCGCTCACCGCGGTGCCCGATGCGGTGGCGACCGTCTGCAGCCAGGCCAGGCTGCCGGCGAGCTTGGCGGCGACGTCGTTCAGCGTCGAGACCGCGCTCTTGATCTTGCCGTACTCGGAGACCGTCGTCTGGATGGCGGTCTGCTTGGTCTGCAGCGCGGTGAGCGGTTGCCGCTCGATCGCCATCAGCTGGGTGACGATGGAGTTGACATCGAGGCCGCTGCCGATGCCTGCAGAACTGATCGTCGCCATGGGAGATCGTCTCGAACGCGCCGCGGCCGCGCCGGCCGCTGCCAGCTATCTCGGCCGCAGCGGCGCGGACTTGAGCGGCGTGTTGCCGCCTTTTCCGCGCCGCGGCCCGGCTACTTGAGCAGGTTGAGCACCGTCTGCGGCTGCGCGTTGGCCTGCGCGACCATCGCGGTTCCGGCCTGCTGCAGGATCTGGGCGCGCGCCAGGTTGGCGGTCTCGGCGGCGAAGTCGGCGTCCATGATCCGGCCGCGCGCCGCGGTCTGGTTCTCGGCCGTGATCGACAGGTTCTGGATCGCGAACTCGAAGCGGCTCATCGCGGCGCCGTAGTTGGCGCGGTCGGTCGTGATGACGTCGAGCTTGGCGTCGATCGCGGCGAGCGCGGTCGACGCGTTCGCGGCCGTCAGGATGTCGCCGCCGACCGTCGTCACGGCGGTGGTCGTGACCGTGAGCGTGTCGCCGTTGTTGGCGCCGACCTGGAACGTCTGCGCGCCGGCGCCCCCGCCGATGATCGCGTTGCCGTTGAACTTCGTCTGCGTCGCGATCCGGGTGATCTCGGCCGAGAGTTGCTGGTATTCGGCGTCGAGGTCGGCGCGGTCGCTGGTGCCGTTCGAGCCGTTCTGCGCCTGCACGGCGAGCTCGCGCATGCGCTGCAGCGCGTCGGTCACCGTCTGCAGCCCGCCTTCCGCGGTCTGCGCCAGCGAGATGCCGTCGTTGGCGTTGCGGATCGCGACGTTGGTGCCGCGGATCTGCGCGTTCATGCGGTCGGCGATCGCGAGGCCGGCGGCGTCGTCGCGCGACGAGTTGACGCGCAGCCCCGACGACAGGCGCTGCATCGACGTCGCGAGCGACGACTGCGAGGCGTTGAGGTTGCGCTGCGCGTTGAGCGAGCTGATGTTGGTGTTGATCGTCTGCGGCACGGTGAGCACTCCTTTCGGAAACGACGTTCCGGCGCGCTGCCGGCGTGGCCGCGCCGACGGGCGAGGCCTCTGGTGTGCTCATCTTCGCCGCCGGCGTTCTGCGGTCATCGCCCGAAGAGACGCGCTTTGCCGTGCCAATTCGCGAGGCGCAAACGAAAAGGCCGCCCCGAAGGGCGGCCCGTCCCGCGCGAGGGAGATCAGCGGAGCAGGTTCATCACCAGCTGCGGCTGCTGGTTCGCCTGCGCGACCATCGCCGTGCCGGCCTGCTGCAGGATCTGGGCGCGCGACAGGTTCGCCGTCTCCTGCGCGAAGTCGGCGTCCATGATCCGGCCCTTGGCGGCGGTCTGGTTCTCGCCGGCGATCGACAGGTTGTTGATCGCCATGCTGAAGCGGCTCATCGCGGCGCCGTACGTCGCACGGTTGCTCGTGATCGTGTCGAGCGCGGTGTCGATCGCGGCGACGGCGGTCGAGGCGGCCGCAGCGGTCGTGACGCCGCCGGCGACCGTCGTCACCGCGACGGTCGTGATCGTCAGCGTGTCGCCGTTGTTGGCGCCGACCTGGAACGTCTGCGCGCCGGCG
>DASSRF010000090.1:0-4390 GCA_035701945.1 Caldimonas sp.
CCGTCGGTCATCTTCGGCGAGCGCGACCGCTTCCTCAACACCTTCGCGACGCTGCAGTCGCTGCTGCCCGCGGTGCCGCTGGCGGGCGCGTCGGCACGCTTCCAGCCGGTCTGGGTCGAAGACGTCGCCGCCGCGGTCGCGCGCTGCCTCGACGACGCGACGACGATCGGCGAGACGATCGAGTGCGCCGGGCCGCGCGTCTACACGCTGCGCGAGCTCGTCGAGGCCGCGGGCCGCTGGTCCGGCGCGCGCCGGCCGGTGCTCGCGCTGCCGTCGCTGCTCGGCCGCGTGCAGGCGGCGACGCTCGAGTTCATGCCGGGGCGGCCGCTGATGTCGCGCGACAACATCGACTCGATGAAGGCGCCGAGCGTCGCGAGCGGCAAGCTGCCGGGGCTCGAGCGGCTCGGCATCGACCCGACCCCGCTCGAGGTGGTGGCGCCGCGCTACCTCGGCCACGCGTCGGGCGAGGCGCGGCTCGAGGCGTGGCGGGCACGGGCGCGGCGCGGCTGACTTCGGGCGATGCGCGCGCCGCATCGCGGCGTTGCCGAACCTGCATCGTCGCCCGCGCAAGCTCGCCCTAGCATCGCCGGTCCGGACAGCGGGGATTCGCCATGCAGCTCTACATCGGCAACAAGAACTACTCGTCGTGGTCGCTGCGCGCGTGGCTGCTGCTGCGCCAGTCCGGCATCGCGTTCACCGAGCGGCAGCTTCGCCTCGACTGGAACGCCGACTCGCCGTTCAAGCGGACGCTGCTCGCGATCGCGCCGAGCGGCCGCGTCCCCCTTCTCGTCGACGACGACGGCTTCGCGGTCTGGGACTCGCTCGCGATCGCCGAGACCGTCGCCGAGCTCCATCCGGAGAAGCGCCTCTGGCCGGTCGATCGCCGCCAGCGCGCGCGTGCGCGCAGCCTCTGCGCCGAGATGCATTCGGGCTTCACGGCGCTGCGCGACCGCTGCCCGATGAACGTCGAGGCGTCGCTTCCCGAGGTCGGCAGGCGCGTCGCGACCGAGTGGCCCGACGTCGCCGCCGACCTGAAGCGCATCGACGCGATGTGGAGCGAGCAGCTCGCGGCGAGCGGCGGCCCGTTCCTGTTCGGCGAGTTCGGCATCGTCGACGCCTTCTACGCGCCGGTCTGCTCGCGCGTCCGCACCTACGCGCTGCCGCTCGGCGACGCGGCGCTCGGCTACGTCGAGCGCATCCACGCGCTGCCGGCGATGCGCGAGTGGTGCGCCGCGGCGCGCGACGAGCACGACTTCATCGCCGACGACGAGCCGTATCGCCAGCGCGTCTAGCGGCCGCGCCGACGCGTCGAGACGAAAAAAAGAGCGGACCCGGAGGAGTCCGCTCATATCTGCCCCCGGTCGCGGGGGGCAGGGCTCTCAGCGAGACTTGCGGCGACGCGCGATGAAGCCCATCGCACCGAGGCCGGCGAGCATCATGGCGTACGTCTCGGGCTCGGGCACCGCAGTGATCGACTCGACCTTGACGGCCATGTCGTTGTAGTCGAAGTCGGTGCCGTCCTCGTACGCGAACAGCCAGTTGGTAGTGGCGCCGTCCTGGAACGCGACCACGCGGTCGGTCCGGTCGTTCGGCACGTTCAGCTGGTCGAGCGAATAGAAGGTCTGGCTGTTCGCCGACGGCCGGAAGTAGAAGCCGAACGCGTCGGAGCTGATGCGCGCGTCGGTGATCGAGCCGCAGTTCACCTTGACGCCGCAGTTCGCGATCACGGAAGTTCCGACGCTCAGCGTGTTGCCGCTGAACGAGATCGCGGCGTTGTCGCCGACGGTCGCACCGCCGGTGAGGAGGTCGTAGGTCAGGATCGCGCTGGTGTCGGTTCCGAACCAGATGCCGAACACCTGCGTCGAGGCGTTGGCGGTGAACTCGGCGACGAGCGTCGGGATGGTCGACGCCGATCCCGGCGTCGCGGAGTGCCACTGGCCGGCCGAGCTCTGGTCGGTGTCGACGTTGATGTGGCCGGCGCCGAACAGGTTGTCGGCGATCGATTGCAGGCTGCCTTCGCCGCCCGGTGCCGGATTGATCACCGACGGCGTCGGCGAGTTCGGCTGCAGCGGATCGGCAGCCACCCCTAAGCTGACGCCCAGTCCCAGCAGCGCGACGATCGACTTCACTTTCATCTATAACTCCTCGAGGGACAGATCGCTGCGCGGTCGTGCAGCGGCTGGCGGAACTCTAGGGATGGCGCCTGCGGCGGAGCATCCCGTGGCCGTGGGGGTCGACCGACCGTCTGTCGGGAACTGGTAACGACGCGTGATCCACGCCGTTCATCGATGAAACGCTACCTCGTCGGCGGTGCCGTGCGCGACAAGCTGCTCGGCCTGCCGGCCGGCGACCGCGACTGGGTCGTCGTCGGCGCCGACGCCGACGAGCTGCGCGCCGCCGGCTACATCGCCGTCGGCCGCGACTTCCCGGTCTTCCTCGATCCGGCGACGCGCGAGGAGCACGCGCTCGCGCGCACCGAGCGCAAGACCGCGCCGGGCTACCGCGGCTTCGAGTTCCACGCCGACCGCAGCGTGACGCTCGAGGACGACCTGCTGCGCCGCGACCTGACGATCAACGCGATCGCCGAGGACGAGCACGGCAACGTCGTCGATCCGCACGGCGGCCGCGCCGACCTCGCCGCCAAGGTGCTGCGCCACGTCTCGCCGGCATTCGCCGAGGACCCGGTGCGGATCCTGCGCGTCGCCCGCTTCGCCGCGCGCTTTGCCGACTTCACGGTCGCGGCCGAGACCGAGGCGCTGATGCGCGAGATGGTCGACGCCGGCGAGGTCGACGCGCTCGTTCCCGAGCGCGTCTGGCAGGAGCTCTCGCGCGGGCTGATGGAACGAAAGCCGTCGCGCATGTTCGACGTGCTGCGCCGCTGCGGCGCGCTCGCGCGCATCCTTCCCGAGGTCGACCGCCTGTTCGGCGTGCCGCAGCGCGCCGACTTCCACCCCGAGGTCGACACCGGCGTGCACCTGATGATGGTGCTCGACATGGCGGCGCGCCTCGACACCGCGCTCGCGGTGCGCTACGCGTGCCTCGGCCACGACCTCGGCAAGGCCGAGACTCCGGCCGGGATCCTGCCCAAGCACATCCGCCACGAGGAGCGCAGCGTTCGCCTCGTGCAGCGGATGAGCGAGCGGCTGCGCGTCGACAACGCGTGCCGCTCGCTCGCCGAGCTCGTCGCGCGCGAGCACGGCAACGTTCACCGCAGCGGCGAGTTCGGTGCCGCCGCGACGCTGCGCCTGCTCGAGCGTTGCGACGCGCTGCGCCGCCCCGATCGCTTTGCCGACCTGCTGCTCGCGTGCGAGTGCGACGCGCGCGGCCGGCTCGGCCGCGAGGACGCTCCGTATCCGCCGCGCGAGCGGCTGCTCGCCGCGCTCGCGCGCGTCGCCGCGGTCGACGCGACGGCGGTCGCCGCCGAAGCGACCGCGCGCGGCCTTGCCGGCCCGGCGATCGCCGCCGCGATCCACGAGGCGCGCGTGCGCGCGCTGGAAGCGGACCCTCCGTCGTCCTGAACGCAGCGAAGGACGCGAGGCCGAGCTCGTCGGCGCGACGAGATCCTTCGCTTCGCTCAGGATGACAAGCGGCTACAGCCGATGCCGCCGGTCGCCGTTCGCGAAGCCGACCGGCGCGAAGCTCGCGCCCTTGGCGAACGCGATCACCTTGAACAGCTCGCCCATCTCGTGCTCGTGGACGAGCCGGAGCGCATCGACGCGCGCACGCGCGTCGGCGGCGGCGAGCAGCTCGCCGAGCCCGCAGTCGAGGAGGAAGCTCGCCTGCGACGTGTAGCCGATCACCTCGAGACCCGCGTCCTGGCCGGCGAGCGCGAGCGCGGTGAAGTCGAGGTGCGAGGTGATGTCCTTCAGGCCGACGTCGGTGAGCGGATCGGGATCGGCGCGGTGGCCCCGGTGGCACATCAGCGTTCCGCCCGAGCGCTGCGCCAGGTAGTACTCGTGCTCGGGAAAGCCGTAGTCGACGAGGAAGATCGCGCCGCGCTCGAGGCGGTCGCCGAGCGTCCCGACGAACGCTGCGGCTTCGCGGTGCAGCTCGGTCGTGCTTCCCGCGGGGAAGTCGACGTCCACCGGTGGACGCAGCTCGCCCGGCCGATCGGCCCATGCGAAGCCGTCGCCGGCGCGTGACACGCCGCGCGCCAGCCACGCGCTGCCGTCGAAGTGGATGAGCTCGACCGGCATCGCGTCGAGCACCTCGTTGCCGACGACGACGCCGGCGAAGCGCTCCGGCAACGCATCGAGCCAGCGCACGCGATCGCCGAAGCGCGCGGTGCGCGCGCGCTGCCGCTCGGCGAGCGGCGCCGACAGCTCGACGATCGTGTAGCGGCGGACGCGCTCGCCGAGTGCGTCGAGCAGCCCCGCGGCGAGCGCGCCGC
>DASSRF010000091.1:0-4409 GCA_035701945.1 Caldimonas sp.
GCGGCCGCCGGGCGCGACTGCGCGCGCGAGCAGCTCGACAGGCTTGCGACGGACAGCGTTCTTGCGGTCGGCGTCGCTGCGGTCGGCGCTCGCGACGATCGTCTCGATGCGCGCGCGCGCCGCCGCGGCATCGCGCGATGCGGTGCCGGAGTCGGGCGCCGCGCACGCGACGACGATCGTCGCGGCGGCAGTCAGGGTGGCAAGCGTTGCAGTTCGCATGGCGTCAGCGTGCGAGTCGGGACTCGAGTTCGGCGATGCGGTCGAGCAGGTCGAGCGCGAGCGCGACGCCGGGCGCGTTGACGTCGAGGTCATGCGCCAGCCGGGTCGCGACGCGGATCCGCGCGAGCGCGTCGCCGCCGAAGCGCCACGACTCGCGCGACTCGCCGCGAGGCTGCAGCACGCCCTCGACGACCCAGAGCTCGATCTCGTGCTCCGAGGTCCGGCAGGCGCGGCTGAGCTCGACGACGGTCAGCTCGACGTCGTCCTCGACGACGCTGCCGCGCAATGCGCTGGAGATCGTGTCGTTCATGGCAGGCACTTACGAATTCGGGCGCGGCTGGAAGTTCGGGAACGCCTTGGCGAGGCTCTCGTAGGCGGCGCGCGCCGCGTCGGTCTCGGCCTTCGGGACGACGATCGCCAGCACCGCGTAGAGGTCGCCCGGGTTCTTGCCCGGCAATCCGCGGCCCTTCAGGCGGAGCTTCCGCCCCGCCGCCGATCCCTTGGGCACGGTCAGCTGCACCGTGCCGTCGGGAGTCGGCACGTCGACGCTGGCGCCGAGTGCGGCCTCCCACGGCGCGAGCGGCAGGTCGACGTAGACGTCGGCGCCGTCGACCCGGAAGCGCGAGTGCGGATTGAACGCGATCTCGAGGTAGAGGTCGCCGGGCTTGCCGCCGCCGATTCCGGCGTTGCCCTGGCCGGCGAGGCGCAGGTGCTGCCCCGGCCGGATGCCCTTCGGGATGTGGACGTCGAGCGTTCGCTCCTGCATCTGCAGGCGGCCGTCGGGACCCTCGACCGGCGCGCGCAGCGTGATCGTCCGCTCGGCGCCGCGGTACGCGTCCTCGACGTCGATCAGCACCTTGGCGTGGTGGTCCTCGCCTTGCGCGCTCGTGCGGCGGCGACCGGCCGATGCCGCTGCGCCGCGGCGACCGAACAGCGTCTCGAAGAAGTCGCTCGGGTCGAAGTCGGCGCCCGCGCCGAACGTGCCGCCGGCGCCGAACGGGCTGCCCTGGCCGCCGCGGAACTCGAAGCCGGCGTCCCAGTTCGGCGGCGGCTGGAACTCCTGGCCGGCCTTCCAGTTGCTGCCCATCTGGTCGTACGCCGCGCGCTTCTCGGGGTCCTTGAGCACCTCGTTGGCCTCGTTGATCTCCTTGAAGCGCGCCTCGGCGTCGCCGAGCTTGCTGACGTCGGGGTGGTACTTGCGCGCGAGCTTGCGATACGCCTGCTTGATCTCGTCCTGCGTCGCCGTCCTCGGCACGCCGAGCGTCTCGTAGTAGTCCTTGTATTTCATTGTTGTTCGCCGCTCAGTGGACGTGGCTCGCTGGCTGCGCCGCCGCCGCGATGTCGGCGTCGCACGGCGTCATCAGCGTCTCGCGCGTCGCCTGCAGCGTGACGTGGCCGATCGCGAAGCGCTCGCGCATGCGCTCGGCGGCGGCGCGGAAGAACGCGTCGTCGGGATGGCCGGCGGGCATCGCGAGGTGTGCGGTGAGCGCGACGTCGGTGGTCCCGGTCGCCCAGACGTGGAGGTCGGTCACGCGGGCGACGCCGGGCAGCGCCGCGAGCTCGGCGCGAACGGCATCGAGGTCGATCGAGGTCGGCACGCCGTCGAACATGAGGTGCAGCGAGTCGCGAAACAAGCCCCAGGTGCCGAGCAGGATGACGACGGCGATCGCGAGGCTCGCCGCCGGATCGAGCCACGTCCAGCCGAGCCACGCCGTGAGCGCGGCGGCGACGACGACGCCGGCCGACACCGCGGCGTCGGCGGCCATGTGCAGGAACGCGCCGCGCGCGTTGAGGTCGGTGTGGCTGCCGCGCAGGAAGAGCAGCGCGCTCGCACCGTTGACGACGATGCCGACCGCGGCGACCGTCATCACCGTGCCGGTCGCGATCGGCTGCGGCGCGGCGAAGCGGCCGATCGCCGCCCAGGCGAGCGAGCCGATCGCGACGAGCAGGAGCAGCGAGTTCGCGAACGCCGCGAGGATAGACGCGCGCTTCCAGCCGTAGGTGTGGCGCGCGTCGGGCGCGAGCCGGCCGGCGAACGCGCCCGCCCACGCGAGGACGAGGCCGAGCACGTCGCCGAGGTTGTGGCCGGCGTCGGCGAGCAGCGCCAGCGAGTCGGCGCGCCAGCCGTAGTACGCCTCGACGACGACGAACGCGACGTTGATCGCGATGCCGATCGCGAAGGCGCGCTCGATTCCCTGCGCGACGTCGACATGAGCAGGCGCATGGGAATGGTCGTGCGCCTGGCCGCGGCCGTGCGCGTGGCCGTCGTCGTGGCGGTGCATGGCGCGACTGTGCCGCGTCCGGCGCTCAGCGGGCGAGCTCTGCGCGCATCGCCCCGATCACCGCGCGGTAGTCGGGGGCGCCGAAGATCGCGCTGCCGGCGACGAAGGTGTCGCAGCCCGCGTCGGCAGCGGCGCGGATGTTGTCGACCTTGATGCCGCCGTCGACCTCGAGCCGGACGTCGCGGCCGCTGGCAGCGATCCGCTCGCGCACCTGCGCGATCTTCCTGAGCGCCGAGGCGATGAAGCTCTGGCCGCCGAAGCCGGGGTTGACGCTCATCACGAGGACGAGGTCGACCTTGTCGATCACCCAGTCGAGGACGTCGATCGGCGCAGCCGGGTTGAAGACGAGCCCCGCCTTGCAGCCGACGTCGCGGATCAGCTGCAGCGTGCGGTCGACGTGCGTGCTCGCGTCCGGATGGAAGCTGATGACGTCGGCGCCCGCCTTCGCGAACGCCTGCGCGAGCGCGTCGACCGGCTCGACCATCAGGTGGACGTCGATCGGCACCTTCGCGCCGTCGGCGCGCACGGCGTGCTTGCGGATCGCCTCGCACACCATCGGCCCGATCGTCAGGTTCGGGACGTAGTGGTTGTCCATCACGTCGAAGTGGATCCAGTCGGCACCGGCGGCGATGACGTCGCGCACCTCCTCGCCGAGCCGCGCGAAGTCGGCCGAGAGGATGCTCGGGGCGATGCGGTGATGCGCCATGGCGCGGACGATTCTAGGGGGCCGCCTTCTAGAATCCGGCCATGGCCCGAGCCGAGTTCACGACCAGCGTCGCAGTGCGTCATCTGCCCGAGCAGTCGGAACCCGACAAGGGCCAGTACGCGTTCGCCTACACCGTCACGATCACCAACAGCGGCGACGTCACCGCCCAGCTGATCGCGCGCCACTGGTTCATCACCGACGCCAGCGGCCACGTCGAGGAAGTCCGCGGCCTCGCCGTCGTCGGCCACCAGCCGGTGCTGAAGCCGGGCGAGTCGTTCGAGTACACGAGCTGGACGAAGATCGCGACGCCGAACGGAACGATGCGCGGCGTCTACCACTGCATGACCGAGGACGCGCGTCCGTTCGAGGCGCCGATCGCCGAGTTCGGTCTCACGCTCGCGTCGGCGCTGCACTGACGCTCGCCATATCGGCATCGCGCGTGCGGACATTCGCGATCCGCAGCGAGCGGTCCGTACAATCGGCCCCGTGAACTCGACCGCCTGCTTCGCCATTCGCGCCGACGCCGTTCAGACGGCGCGGGCAGGCTCGCGTGCGCACGCGGCAATCCAGTCGCACCGGCCGAGAATGCAGCGGGCACGACTGCTCGCACATTCCTGAGCCCGGCGATCCCCGTCCCCCTTTCCGCGCCAAACCTCGATCGCCGGGCCCTCGACGGGCGCGATCCGGCCTGCCGGCCGGACCTCGATCAGGAATCTCCAATGCAACTCGACACCACCGTGGCGCGCACGCTCACCGAGCTCGACCACGCCCGCCTGACGCGACTGACGCGCCGCGTCGCCGCGCCCACGCTTCGCAGCGAAGACCAGGCCCTCGAGCACGCGCTCGACGACGCGACGGTGGTGCCGTCGCGAACGATCCCGCGCGACGTCGTGACGATGCGCTCGCGGGTGCTGCTGAAGGATCTGCGGACGTCGCATCGCTATCGCCTGACGCTCAGCTATCCCGACGAGGCCGAGCCGGCGGCCGGGCTCGTCTCGGTCGCCTCGCCGGTCGGCGCAAGCCTGCTCGGCCTGCGCGTCGGTGCCGACGCGCGCTGGACGCTTCCGGGCGGCGAGCAAGGCGCGGCGCGCCTGGAAGCGATCGTCTTCCAGCCCGAGTCGAACGGCGACTACACGCTGTGAGCGCCGCAGCCGATCGCATCGGCGCGAGCCCGCCGATGCTCCTCGACGGCGTCGTGCGGC
>DASSRF010000092.1:0-2912 GCA_035701945.1 Caldimonas sp.
CCACGACGACGTAGTCGCCCACGACGGCGGGCGAGCTCAGGTAGCGGTGCAGCAAGCCTTCCTGCTTCCAGATGGTGGACCCGCCGTTCGCGTCGAGCGCCCAGAGCACGCCGTCGGCATCGACGACGTACATGCGGTTGCCGGACATCGCGATGCCGCCGTACGACGACAGGTCGCGCGCCCACAGCGGGCGGCCGTTGTCGCGCGCGACGGCGCCGACCTGGCCGCGATACGTCACGCCGAACACGCTGGAATCGTCGAACGCGAGGTCGCCGTCGAGGTCGACCATGCGCTCGAGCTCGGTGCGGCCCTCGGACTGCGCGAGCGACTGCTCCCACTTGAGCGAGCCGTCCTCGGCCTTCACCGCGATCACCTTGCCGTTGTCGTAGCCGACGTACACGGTGTCGCCCAGGATCACGGGCGGACCGTTGCCGCGCAGCGACAGCAGCGGCACGCTGCGGTCGAACACCCAGCGGCGCGAGCCGTCGGCGGCGGAAAGCCCGAACACGCGACCGTCGTGCGAGCGCACGACGACGAGGCCGTCGGCCACCGCCGGTGCGGCGATCACTTCGGAAGAAACCTTCGTGCGCCAGCGCTCCGCGCCGTCGTCCTGGCCGAGCGCCACGACCACGCCATCGAGCGTGCCGACGACCACGATGTCGTCGCCGACGCCCGGCGTCGTGCCGAGCCCCTCGCCCACGTCGGCGGTCCACGCCTCGTTGCCCGAGTCGGCACCGAGCGCGCGCACCTTGCCCTCGATGTCGCTCGCGAAGATGCGACCGTTCGCGAACGCGGGACGCAGGCGCAGGCCGGCCTTGCCGGCACCGTCACCGAGGTCGCGCTTCCAGAGCTGCTCGACCGGCAGCGACTGGTCGAAATCCGTCAGCTCGGCCGGCGGATCGACGTTGTCCTTGTTCGGCGACTTGAACCAGCTGCAGCCCGACAGCGCGATCGCCGCGCCGAGCAGGACGAGCGCGCGGCGGCTCACGATTTCGCTCCGTCCGCCGCGGGCGTCGCTGCCGGTGCCGGCGATGCGGACGCAGGTGCCGCGGGCGTGGCGCCGGGCGGAGCCGGCGGCGGTGCTGCGGCGGCCACGGCCTCCACGGCCAGGTCGTCGCGCTTCATCTCGATGAAGTTGCGCTCGCTCGAGAACGGGTCGAGCAGCGTGAGCGCCTCCTCGTACGCGGCGCGCGCGTCGTCCTTGCGGCCGAGCGCGACGAGCGCGTCGCCGCGCAGCTCCGCGATGACCGGCTTGTAGCCTTCGTCCTTCACCTGGTCGAGCAGCGCGAGCGCACCCTGCGCGTCGCCGGCGGCGAGCTTCGCGCGCACGAGGCGCAGCGTGGCGAGCTCGGAGACCGGCGCGAGCTTCGCGTTGTCGCGCGCCCATTCGAGCGAGGCCACGGCGGCCTTCGCGTCACCCTTCTCGGCGGCCGCCTGCGCCTGGCGCATCGCCGCGAACGCCGTGTACGGCGACGCCGGGTACTTCGCGCGCAGCGTGTCGACCGACTTCGTCGCCGCCGCCTCGTCGCGCTTGTCCATCGCGGCGCCGAACGCCTTGTATTCGGCCTGTGCGCTCGCGGACTCGGCGCGCTTGTGCGCCTGCCACTGGTCCCAGCCGATCAGGCCGGCGATGCCGGCGACGAGCCCGACCATGATCGCCACGGAGTTCTGTCGCAGCCAGTTGCGCACGAGCTCGCCTTGCTCGTGTTCGTCCATCAACTCGAGTGCCATGCTGTTCTTTCCGAAGCTCTGAAAACGGGAAACGCCCCGCGTTCGAGCGGGGCGGTGCTTGCGCGGGCGCTCAGCGTTCGGCGGGGACCGCGCCGAGCTCGACGCGGGCGACGTTCGAGCGGCTGTGCGCCGCCAGGTCCACGGCGGTGCCGTCCACGCTCAGCGTCGCACCGCGCGAGTTGCCGATGCGCAGGTTCGCGCTGCCGGCGATCGTGTACTCGCGTACCGTGCCCGCCGGCAGCAGAGCGTACTCGATTCGCCGCCCTTCCGCGCCGGTCAGCTCGACCCAGCTGGGCTGGGCGAGGTGCAGCACGACCTTGCGCCCCGCGAGCGGAGCGGCGGCTTGCACCGGCGTTTCGACGGGGGATTCCGGCAACGGCGCCATCGACGCCATGACCGGGCGAACCGGGGTCGGAACCGGTGCCGCCGTTGCCTGCGGTTCAGCCACGGGCGGCCCCGCGTCGTACGCGGCGGCGTCGGGCTGCCGTTCCTGCGCGGCGACGGCGCCGGGCGGCGTCGCGTCGACGATCGTGGTGGCCCGCTGCGGCGGCAGGACGTCGAGCTCCGCGAGGTCGGGTGCCGGCGCGGTCGCGGTCTGCGTCGACGGACGCATGCCGAGCATCACGACGGGCACGAGCACGACGAGCGTGAGCATCGCGTACGCGAGCAGGTTGCCGTAGCGCTGCACGAGGTGGCGCGAGCGCGAGCGCGAATGGCTCGGCACGAGCGGCGGCACTTCGTGCTCCGCGGTATTCGTCCCGACGACGTCGACTTCCGGCACGCCGACGACGCGCGCGAAGCTGCGCAGGTAGCCGCGTGCGTAGATCGGCGGCATCTGCTCCATGCGGTCGGCTTCGATGTCGGCCAGCACGGCGCTCGGGATGTGCGCAGTGCGCGCGACTTCCTCGCGCGTCAGGCCGCGCGCCTCGCGCGCCGCGCGCAGGCGCAGGCCCGCGGGCATCGGGAACAGGTCGCCGCTGTGCAACAAACCCGGGTCTTCGCGATCGTGTCGCGCAGGATGCGGCGCCGGGGCGGCGTCCACAGGATCATGGTCCGGAGCGTCTTCGTGGTCGCCCACAGGGTGGGCTCCTACGAGAGCCGTTTCGTCGGTGACGACGGAAGTCGGCGCCGGCGCGACCGGACCGTGCATACCCTGGTGGCGTCTGCGCTTCTTGCTCATC
>DASSRF010000093.1:0-2049 GCA_035701945.1 Caldimonas sp.
GACGTTGTCGACGCGCTCGCCGCGCGCGGCGGCGAGGCGCGGCACGCCGGTTGCTCTGCGACTCGGTCCCCGAGTCTTCGCGCACGGCGGCGGTCGAGCGATGTCGTCAGCGTCGGTTCGCACGTCGCCGCCAGCGACCCGCACCGATCGCTCCATGCTCCCGGCGTCCGCCCAACCCGCTACCGACACGCTGCATCCGTATCGCTCGTTCTGGATGGCGGGGTTCGAAGGCGCGGACCACCGCAACGCGCACGGCGTTCCGCTCGACCTGGTGCGCGCGAACGGACACCTCGAGCACCTCGAAGAGGACTCCCGCCGGCTCGCGGCGCTCGGCCTGCGCACGGTGCGCGAGAGCGTCGGCTGGCGGCTCGCCGAGCCGGGCGGAGTCGCGCGCGGCGCGTCGCCGCGTCGCTTCGACTTCAGCCGCGCGCTGCGCTTCGCCGAAGCCGCCGACCGCCACGGCCTGCAGCTGCTCTGGACGCTGATGCACTACGGACGTCCGGACGACGTCGACCTCTTCGCCGACGACTTCGCCGATCGCCTCGCCGACTTCGCAGCGGCGGCGGCGCGCGCGCTGCGCGGCAGCGCGAGCGACGTCGCCGTCTACACGCCGGTCAACGAGATCAGCTTCCTCGCCTGGGCGATCTCGGAGACGCACATCATCCATCCCTACAAGCGCGAGATCGACGCCCGCAATCGCGACGGCGGCGCCCATCGCGACGTCGGCTGGGAAGCGAAATGGCGGCTCGTGCGCGGCGCGCTGCGCGCGATCGAGGCGATCCGCGCCGAAGACCCGGCGGCGCGATTCCTCCACGTCGAGCCGCTGATCCACATCGCACCGCCGCGCCACGCGCCCGAGCTCGCCTGGCGCGCCGACGAGATCGCCGACTACCAATGGCAGGCGTGGGACATGCTCGCGGGCCAGCTCATGCCCGAGCTCGGCGGCAGCAGCGATTCGCTCGACCTGCTCGGCGTCAACTACTACCACAACTGCCAGTGGGAGATGGGCGCAGGCTGGCTCGAGTGGTGCGACGACGACCCGCGGCGGGTGACGATGTCGTCGCTGCTGCGCAAGGCGGCGCGACGCTACGCCCGGCCGCTGATCGTCGCCGAGACGAGCCACATCGGCAGCGGCCGCGCGCGCTGGATGGCCGACGTCGGCCGCGAGCTCGAACGCGCGCGCAGCGCCGGCGTCGCGGTCGTCGGCGCGTGCCTCTATCCGGCCGTCGACCGGCCCGACTGGAACGACGACAAGCACTGGCACAACAGCGGACTGTGGGACGTCGTCCTCGATCCCTCCGACCGCGCCTTCCTCGAGCGCCGGCTCCACGCCGGCTACGCGCGTCGCCTGCGCCGCGCACAGCAACGACTTCCCCGACTTCCGATCTCGGAGCGATCCATGCCACACCTCATCGTCTTCTCGCACCTGCGCTGGGCATTCGTCTTCCAGCGCCCGCAGCACCTGCTGTCGCGGCTCGCGCGCGACTACCACGTCGTCTTCGTCGAGGAACCGGTGCACACGAGCGGACCCGCCTACCTCGAACGCACGACTCCGGCCGCGGGGATCGAGGTGCTGCGCGCGCACACGCCGGTCGAGCACCCGGGCTTCCACGACGACCAGCTCTCGGCGCTGCAGCCGATGATCGCCGGCTACCTCGCCGACAACCTGATCGACGACTACGTCGTCTGGTTCTACACGCCGATGGCGCTGCCGCTGCTCGGCGAGCTGTCGCCGCGCGCGATCGTCTACGACTGCATGGACGAGCTGTCGGCCTTCAAGGGCGCGCCGCGGCAGATGCGCCAGCGCGAGTCGGCGCTGCTGAAGGCGGCCGACCTCGTCGTCACCGGCGGCCCGCGGCTCTACCAGGCCAAGCGCGACGCCAATCCGAACGTGCTGTGCGTGCCGAGCGCGGTCGACGCCGAGCACTACGCGGCGGCGCGTGCGAGCGCCGATGCCGCCGCGATGGCGAAGGCCGACGCGCTGCAGGGGGCGATCGCGCGGCCGCGGCTCGGCTTCTTCGGCGTCATCGACGAGCGCCTCGACCTCGA
>DASSRF010000094.1:0-4565 GCA_035701945.1 Caldimonas sp.
CGACGTGTGCACCTTGGCGTCGAGGATGTTGAAGCCGGCGCCGTCGAAGTAGCCGCACGTGCGCGCGAACAGGTCCTGCTTGTCGGGCGCGTAGACGAGCACCTGCAGGCCGACGCCGACCGGGCTGACGCGGGCGCGCACGACCGGCCGCTGCGAGTCGACCTTCTCGAACAGCGACCGCGTGTGCCAGGCGATCTCGCTCGCGTCGTGGCGCGCGAAGTAGCTGAGCTCGAGCGTGCGCCAGAGCGGCACCTCGACCGTTCCCGGCAGCATCGCGAGGTTGAGGAGCAAGCGCGCCTCGAGCTTGGTCGCCTCGATCTCGGCGTCGAGGTTCGGGCGCGCGCCGCCGAGCGCACGCAGCGTCAGGCGGTAGAGGTCCTCGAGGAGCTTGCCCTTCCACGCGTTCCAGACCTTCGGGCTCGTGCCGCGGATGTCGGCGACGGTCAGCAGGTAGAGCGCGGTCAGCCTCCGCTCGCTGCCGACGAAGGCGGCGAAATCGGCGATCACG
This sequence comes from Caldimonas sp., assembly GCA_035701945.1. Lineage (GTDB taxonomy): Bacteria > Pseudomonadota > Gammaproteobacteria > Burkholderiales > Burkholderiaceae_C > Schlegelella_A. Next base: position 509 of record DASSRF010000094.1, read on the forward strand.
TCGGGGTCCGAGAGGTCTTCCTTCTGCGCGACGCGCGACATCGTCAGGTGCTGCGCGACGAGCCACTCGACGAGCGCGGTGTCCTCGCGGTCGATGCCGTGGTCGCGGCAGAAGCGGCGCGCATCGCGCATGCCGAGCTCGGAGTGGTCGCCGCCGCGGCCCTTGGCGATGTCGTGGAAGAGGGCGGCGATGTAGAGCAGCCAGACGCGATCGAAGGTGGACGCGAGCTGCGAGCAGAACGGGTACTCGTGGGCGTGCTCGGGAATCAGGAAGCGGCGGACGTTGCGCAGCACCATCAGGATGTGCTGGTCGACGGTGTAGACGTGGAACAGGTCGTGCTGCATCTGGCCGACGATGCGGCGGAACACCCACAGGTAGCGACCGAGCACGCTCGTCTCGTTCATCAGTCGAAAGACGTGCGTCTGGCCGCCGTCGGGTGCCTGCAGGATCTGCATGAACGTGGCGTGGTTGCGCTTGTCGCGGCGGAACTTCGCGTCCATCAGGTGGCGCGCGTTGTAGAGCGCGCGCAGCGTCCGTGCCGAGAGTCCCTTCGGCCCGACCGTCTGCTGGTAGACGAGGAACGTCTCGAGGATCGCGTGCGGGTCGCGCTCGAAGAGATCGTCGCTCGCGACCTCGAGCATGCCGCTCTTCTCGAGGAACTTCTCGTTGATCGGCCGCATCGGCGCGTCCTCGGTGCCGAGCACGCGCTCCTCGATGTTGAGCATCAGGATGCGGTTGAGCTGCGTCACCGCCTTGGCGGCCCAGTAGTAGCGGCGCATCAGCCGCTCGGACGCGCTCTGCCCGCCGAGCGGGCGGTAGCCGAAGCTCTCGGCGACCGCGGCCTGCAGGTCGAACACGAGGCGGTCCTCGCGGCGGCCGGCGATCGCGTGCAGGCGCGCGCGGACGATCCTGAGGATGCCTTCGTTGCGTTGCAGCTGGCGCATCTCGAACGGCGTGATCAGCCCCTGCGCGGCGAGCTCGCGCCACGTCCTTCCGTAGCCGGCGGCGCGGGCGACCCAGATCACGGTCTGCAGGTCGCGCAGCCCGCCGGGGCTCTCCTTGCAGTTCGGCTCGAGCGCGTACGCCGTGTTCTCGTACTTCTGGTGGCGCTGCTGCATCTCGAGCGTCTTTGCGCGCAGGAACGCCTTCGGGTCCATCGCCGCGGCAGTCGCCCGCGCGAACGCGTTGAACACCTTGCGCGCGCCGCAGAGGAACCGCGCCTCGAGGAGCGCCGTCTGCACGGTGACGTCGGCGAGCGCGATCGCGACGCACTCGTCGACGCTGCGCACGCTCGAGCCGATCTCGAGGCCGGCGTCCCAGCAGGCGGTGATGAAGCGTCCCGCGGCAGCGCCGCGCGCATCGCCGTCCTCGCCGCCGTCGGGCAGGAGGACGAGGACGTCGACGTCGGAATACGGGAAGAGCTCACCGCGGCCGTAGCCGCCGACGGCGACGAGGGCGGCATCCGCGGGCATCCCGGCTTCGCGCCAGAGCTCGAGCAGGGTGACGTCGACGTCGTGCGCGAGCGCGCGCACGAGGCGAAGCGCGGTGCGCGCGGTCGGCCGCGCGGCGACGAAGCGGGCGAGCCGCGCCGCCTTGGCGTCGCGGAAGCGAGCGCGCTGCTCGCCGCGCCCGGGCGCGGGCGACGCAGCGACATCGTCGCGCGCGGTCGCGATCGTCGCGACGGGAACGCGGTCGCTGGCGCCCACGCCGCCTCCGCTCAGGGGGTGACGAACGCCGGCGGCGGTGGCGTCCCGGCCGAGACGGTCAGCACCTCCCAGCCGGTGTCGGTGACGAGCACCGTGTGCTCCCACTGCGCCGACAGCGACCGGTCGCGCGTCACGATCGTCCAGCCGTCGCCGGCCTCGCGGATGTCGCGCTTGCCCGCGTTGATCATCGGCTCGATGGTGAAGGTCATTCCCGCCTTCAGCTCGTCGAGCGTTCCGGGCTTGCCGTAGTGCAGGACCTGCGGGTCCTCGTGAAAGCGGGTGCCGATGCCGTGGCCGCAGAACTCGCGAACGACCGAGAAGCCGTTCTGCTCGGTGAACGTCTGGATCGCGTGGCCGATGTCGCCGAGGCGAACGCCGGGCTTGACCTTGACGATCCCCTTCCACATCGCCTCGTACGTGATCTGCACGAGCCGCTTCGCCGCGATCGACCCTTCGCCGACGATGAACATGCGGCTGGTGTCGCCGTGCCAGCCGTCCTTGATGACGGTGATGTCGATGTTGACGATGTCGCCGTTCTTCAGCGGCCGGTCGTTCGGAATGCCGTGGCAGACCTGGTGGTTGATCGACGTGCAGATCGACTTCGGGTACGGCGTGTAGCCGGGCGGCGCGTAGTTGAGCGGCGCCGGCACCGCGTGCTGCTCGTAGACGATGTGGTCGTGGGCGAGCTTGTCGAGCGCGTCGGTCGTCACGCCGGGCTTGACGTGCGGCGTGAGGAGGTCGAGCACCTCGGCGGCGAGCCGGCCGGCGACGCGCATGCCGGCGACGTCGGCTTCGCTCTTGATCGAGATCGTCATCGCCGAATTATCGCATCGGCCCCTTTAGAATGCGGGTTTCCACCGGGGTCGCCACCACGACGTGCAGCCCTTCACGTCGACCCTCCGCACCACTCGAGCGCCATCTCGTTGACGACCGCGCCGCCGCACCTGTCCCGCTTCGAAGGCGGCAACGCGCTGCCCGATTTCCGCGCCGCGGCGCTCCTCGCGAGGCTGAAGGAACGCGTCGCCCGCGTCGACGCGATCGCGGCGCGCCATGTCCACTGGGTGGCGAGCGACGCGGCGCCGAGCGCCGACCTCTCGGCGCGGGTCGCGGCGCTGCTGCGCTACGGCGAACCGGCGCGCAGCCTCGACGGCGGCGAGACGATCGTCGTCGCGCCTCGTCTCGGCACGATCTCGCCGTGGTCGTCGAAGGCGACCGACATCGCCCGCAACTGCGGCCTCCCGGTTCGTCGCATCGAGCGCGTCACCGAGTTCTCGCTGCGCGTGAGGAAGCCGCTCGTCGGCCGAGCGTCGCCGCTCGACGCCGAAGAGCGTGCCGCGCTTGCCGCGCTGCTGCACGACCGCATGACCGAGAGCGTCTTCCTCGACCCCGAAGACGCGCGCCACCTGTTCGACGAGCAGCCCGAGCGCCCGCTCGTCGCGATCGACGTCGTCGGCGGCGGCCGCGCTGCGCTCGCCGACGCCAACCGCGCGTTCGGGCTGGCGCTCTCCGACGACGAGATCGACTACCTCGTCGACGCGTTTCGCGCGCTCGGGCGCAATCCGAGCGACGTCGAGCTGATGATGTTCGCGCAGGCCAACAGCGAGCACTGCCGGCACAAGATCTTCAACGCCGCGTTCACGATCGACGGCGAGCCGCAGCGGCGATCGATGTTCCAGATGATCAGGAACACCGAGCAGCGCTCGCCGCGGCACACGGTCGTCGCGTACAGCGACAACGCCGCGGTGATGGCAGGGCGCGAGGTCGAGCGCTGGCTGCCCGAGGGCTACACCAACGCGCCGCGCTGGAGCGCGCGGCGCGAGCTCGTGCACGTGCTGATGAAGGTAGAGACGCACAACCACCCGACCGCGATCTCGCCGTTCCCCGGGGCGTCGACCGGCGCCGGCGGCGAGATCCGCGACGAGGGCGCGACCGGGCGCGGCGCGCGGCCGAAGGCCGGGCTCACCGGATTCATGGTCTCGAACCTGCATCTTCCGGCGACCGACGAGCCGTGGGAGCGCGAGCGCTACGGCAAGCCCGCGCACATCGCGAGCGCGCTCGAGATCATGGTCGAAGGGCCGCTCGGCGGCGCCGCGTTCAACAACGAGTTCGGCCGGCCGAACCTCGGCGGCGTCTTTCGCGTCTACGAGCAGACGATCCGCTCGCGCGACGGGGCGAGCGAGCGGCGCGGCTATCACAAGCCGATCATGGTCGCCGGCGGAATCGGCGCGATCGCGGCGACGCAGACGAAGAAGATCGAGTTCCCGCCGGGGACGCTGCTGGTCCACCTCGGCGGGCCGGGGATGCGGATCGGCATGGGCGGCGGCGCCGCGAGCTCGATGAGCGCGGGCGCG
>DASSRF010000095.1:0-4631 GCA_035701945.1 Caldimonas sp.
GCCGCGTTCACCGCCGATCGGCGCGCGATCGCTCGAGCCGAGCGCGTCCGCCGCGCGCTCGACGCGCTGCTCGGCGACGCGGCGACGTCGACCGTCTTTCTCGGTCGGCTCGGCCACGGCGCGCCGGCAACGTCGCGCTCGCTTCGCCTGTCGCTCGAGCGCCTTGCGTGGCGCGAAGACGAGGGTTCCCGAGCCCCCTGACCAAGGGGTGCGTGCGACGCCGCAAGGCATTTCGATTGCCGGGAGCGGTTCCCTCATCCACCCCCCTGCAGGGAGGCTCATGAAACCCGCTGTACTGCACCCCATCGCGGCGGCGCTGCTCGCGCTGCCCGGCGTCGTGTTCGCGCAAGCGACGACGTTCACCTTCGACCCGACCGGGACACCGGGCGCGGCCGGCAACATCGCCGGCCTCGGCGCGCTCGACCAGTCGCCCGGCAACGCGCTGTCGGTCGGCGGTGCGACGACGCCGGTCGGAGGCACGGCGACGCTGCTCTACCAGGCGAACCTCGGCACGCTCAACAACGCGGCGGGCAATCCGGTCTTCCTGAACGGCACGGGCGGCAATTTCTTCACCTTCGTCGCCGGCTTCAACGAGACGTTCACGTCGATCAGCACCGGCGGCGGCAACACGACGGCGACGTTCGCGCTCGCCGCCGGGGCGCCGAACTTCTTCACCATGTATCGCACGGCGGCGCCGGGAGACAACCTGACCGGCCTCGGCTTCACGACCGGCACGCCGATCCTGCAAGGCGTCATCAACGCGACCAACTTCTCGAGCAACTTCAGCGAGTCGACGGCGAGCCGGACGAGCCCGGTCACGTTCGACCAGTTCGGGGCCAACAACTACCTGGGCGTGACGTCGGTCGTCGGCACCGGAGCGAGCTCGTTCAGCGCGACGATCACGTTCTTCGACGCGAACTACTTCCCCGACTTCAGCGCAGCGACGATCCTGCTCAGCTTCTTCAACACCTCGCAGGTGACGCCGTTCGCGCAAGTCGATCCGTCGGCGCGCTTCAGCAGCAACGGCACGGCCAACGGCGACGTCGTCGCCAACCGCGGAGCGGTCAACGGCGTGACCGGCCCGGACTTCCAGTTCCAGGCCGACGCCAACACCTCGTTCCAGGTCGCCGCGATCCCCGAGCCGCAGACCTACGCGCTGATGCTCGGCGGCCTCGGCTTCATCGGCTTCCTCGTCCGGCGCAGGCGCCCTCGCTGACCACCGGCTGACGTTGTCGACTTCCACCTTCGCGGCCCCGCCTCGGGGCCGCTTTTCGATTTCCCGTTCGTGGCACTGATCTCGTTCGCCGAATGGCTCGACCGTCACGGCCGCGCGACCGCCGACGACCGAGCGGACGCCACGCCGACCGGCGCACCAGCGCCGCGGCAGCGCACGCGGATCAGCCGCCCGGCCAAGGCCGGTGGCGGAACGTGTAGGTGCCGAGCGCGCGCTCGCTTCCGCCCCGCGCAGCGATCAGCGTCACCGTGTGCGTGTTCGCCGGCGCCCGCTTGACCTCGGCGATCTTCGGCAGGTAGACCACCTCGCCGGCGGCGACGTCGAACGGCACGTCGTCGATCCGATGGCGCACGCCCGGCGCGTACGAGAACTCGAGGATCGCGTCGACGCGCTCGACCCCGGCGAGCGGTGCCTCGAGGCGGCTGACGAGCAGCTCGTCGTCCGGGGCGACGGTGCAGTCGACGCCGCCGTTCAACGCCAGCCGGTACTCGCGCACCTTGCGCCCTCGCGCGGCGGCGCGTTCGACGAATCCGCCGCTCACGACCGCGCCGACGAGCCCGGCGTCGAACGCCGCGCGGACGCCGTCGACGAGGCCGACCAGCGCATCGAGCGTCTCGCCGCACGCATCGCAGCGCAGCAGATGCTCGTCGACGGCATCGGTCGCCGCGGCGTCGGTCTCGTGCAGCCACCACGCGAGGAGCGTCTCGAACGCGACGTGTCCCGCCGCCGTCGCCGCGCTCACGACGCCGCCCTCGCGCCGCCGTCGACGCAACGCCGGAGCCTGTCGATGCCGCGGTGGCGGATCACCCGCACGTTGCCGGGCGACAGCCCCATCTCGCCGGCGATCGCGTCGGCCGGGGCGTCGTCGTAGAACGTCATCACGACGACGGCGCGCTCGCGCTCGGGCAGCCGGTCGAGGCAGTCGGCGACGCGGCGCTGGTCGAGGCGCGGCGCGACGTGGATGTCGGCGATCGGCACGTCGTCGGCGTAGCGTTCGAGCAGCTCGCCGCGCCGCCGCTCGAGCCGACGCTGCTCGATCACGGTCATGCGGCAGGCGCCGAGCACGAACGACGCGACGCGCTCCGGCTCGCGCAGCGCGCCCGAGCGCAGCTGCTCGATCGTGAGCGCCATGACGTGCTGCATGAGATCGGCGGCGGCGGCGCCGTCGCGCAGGTGGCGCATGCCGTAGCGGCGCGCACGCGGCGCGAGGAGGCGGTAGAGCTCGGCCTCGGCATCGCGCGCTGCGCCGGGTGCGGCGCCGGCGATGCGACGCGCGACGAGCGCTTCCGGGGAATCGGCGGCAGCGGAGTCGAGCGCTTGCATGGCACGCAGCATAGCCGCGCCGCTCGTCGCCGGGCTGTAACGCCGCCCGCCGTCGCGCCACATCCTGCAGTCATCCCACCGCGACGAGGTTCCATGATCACCAACGCCGAGACCCGCACCGCCATCGACGAGATCGCCGACGGCATCCACCGCATCCACACGCCGGTCCAGCTTCCGGGCGGCCAGCGCTTCAGCTTCAACCAGTACCTGCTCGTCGACGACGAGCCGCTGCTCTTCCACACCGGGCCGCGTCGGATGTTCGCGCTCGTCCGCGACGCGATGGCGGCGGTGATGCCGCTCGAGCGGCTGCGTCACGTCGCGTTCTCGCACACCGAAGCCGACGAGTGCGGATCGCTCAACGAATGGCTCGCGGCGGCGCCGCACGCGGCGCCGCTGTGCAGCTCGATCGCCGCGATGGTCTCGATCGGCGACATCGCCGACCGGCCGCCGCGCGCGCTCGCCGACGGCGAGCAGCTCGTCCTCGGCCGCCACACCGTGCAGTGGTTCGACACCCCGCACGTGCCGCACGGCTGGGACTGCGGCCTCTTGATGGACACGACGACGCGGACGTTCTTCTGCGGCGACCTGTTCACGCAAGGCGGCGACGGCGATGCGGCGCTGACGGAAGCGGACATCCTCGGCCCGAGCGAGGCGTTTCGCGCGCCGCTCGACTACTTCGCGCACGCGCCGAAGACGGCCGCAACGCTCGAGCGGCTCGCGCGCGAGCAGCCGGCCACGCTCGCCTGCATGCACGGCAGCGCGTGGCACGGCGACGGCGCCGCGCTGCTGCGCCATCTCGCCGAAGCGGTCGGCACGCCGCGGTGAGCGCCGGCGTCCCACGCGGCGAGCGATCTACTTGCCGATGCAGAAGCGCGAGAAGATCTCGCCGAGCAGGTCGTCGGAGGTGAACGCGCCGGTGATCTCGCCGAGCGCATCGTGGGCGAGGCGCAGCTCCTCGGCGAAGAGCTCGAGCGCGCGGTTGCCGAGCGCTGCGTGCGCCGCCGCGGCAACGAGGTGCGCGCGCGCACGCTGCAGCGCATCGACATGGCGCGCACGCGCGATGAACACGCCCTCCGACGCGGCCTGCCAGCCGGCGAGGGCGAGCAGCCGGCGGCGCAATGCTTCGAGACCTTCGCCGGTCGCGGCCGAGATCGCGACGCCGTCGCCGACCGACGCAGGGCGCCGCAGGTCGACCTTGTTGTAGACCTGCAAGACGCGGCCGTCGGCGAGGAGCTCCGCCGGCAGGCGCGCCGCGATCGCGCCATCGCCGTGCTCGTAGCCAGGATCGCCGGCGCGCGTCAGGTCATGGACGAAGACGACCGCGTCGGCGCCCGTGATCTCGGCCCAGCTGCGTGCGACGCCGATCTTCTCGACCTCGTCGACGGCGTCGCGCAGCCCCGCGGTGTCGACGACGTGCACGGGGACGCCTTCGATCTGGATCGTCTGGCCGACCTTGTCGCGTGTCGTTCCGGGCGTCGCGGTGACGATCGCGAGCTCGGCGCCGGCGAGCGCGTTGAGGAGCGAGCTCTTGCCGACGTTGGGCTGGCCGGCGAGGACGACGCGCATGCCGTCGCGCAGGAGCGCACCCTGGCGCGCGCGCGCGAGCACCGCATCGACGCCTGCCTGAGCGCGCTGCAGGCGCCCGTTCGCGTCCGCAGCGGTGAGGAAGTCGATCTCCTCCTCCGGGAAGTCGAGCGTCGCCTCGACGAGCATGCGCAGCTCGACCAGCGACGCCGCGAGCGCGTGCACCTCGGCCGAGAACGCGCCGTCGAGCGAGCGCGCCGCCGAACGCGCGGCGGCCTCGGTGCTTGCGTCGATCAGGTCGGCGACCGCCTCGGCCTGCGCGAGGTCGAGCTTGTCGTTGAGGAAGGCGCGCTCGGTGAACTCGCCCGGCGAAGCGATGCGCAACCCGGGAACGCGCGCGCGCCCCGAGCCCGGTTCGATCTCGGCGGCCGCCTCGAGGCAGCGCGCGAGCAGCAGCTCCAGCACGACCGCGCCGCCGTGCGCCTGCAGCTCGAGCACGTCCTCGCCGGTGTACGAGTGCGGCGCGGGAAAGAAGATCGCGAGGCCGCGA
>DASSRF010000096.1:0-5248 GCA_035701945.1 Caldimonas sp.
CGACCAGCGCCTTCTGGCGCTGCGGATCCTGCGTCGTCACGCCGGTCGGGCAGTGCCCGGTGTGGCAGCTCTGCGCCTGGATGCAGCCGAGCGCGAACATGAAGCCGCGCGCCGCGTTGCACCAGTCGGCGCCGAGCGCCATCATGCGCGCGATGTCGAACGCGCTGACGACCTTGCCGGCGCAGCCGAGCTTGATGCGCGGCCGCAGGTTCAGCCCGACCAGCGTGTTGTGCACCAGCAGCAAGCCGTCCTGCAGCGGCGCACCCACGTGGTCGGAGAACTCCACCGGCGCCGCCCCCGTGCCGCCCTCGGCGCCGTCGACGACGATGAAATCCGGCACCAGCCCGGTTTCGTGCATCGCCTTGGCGATCGCGAACCACTCCCAGGGATGGCCCATGGCCAGCTTGAAGCCGGTCGGCTTGCCGCCCGAGAGCGTGCGCAGCCGCTCGATGAACCGCATCATCTCGATCGGCGTGCGGAACGCGCCGTGCGACGCCGGCGAGACGCAGTCGACCCACGGCCGCACGCCGCGCGCCTCGGCGATCTCGAGCGTCACCTTCGGCCCCGGCAGGACGCCGCCGTGGCCGGGCTTGGCGCCCTGCGAGAGCTTGAGCTCGATCATCTTCACCTGCGGGTCGCGCGCGTTGGCGGCGAACCGCTCCTCGGAAAAGCTGCCGTCGCTCGCGCAGCAGCCGAAGTAGCCCGATCCGATCTCCCAGATCAGGTCGCCGCCGTGGACGCGGTGATGCCGGCTGATCGAGCCTTCGCCCGTGTCGTGCGCGAAGTTGCCGCGCCGGGCGCCGGCGTTGAGCGCGAGGATCGCGTTCGCCGACAGCGCGCCGAAGCTCATCGCCGAGATGTTGAACAGGCTCGCGCTGTACGGCTGCGCCCGGCCTTCGCCGATCGTGACCCGGAAGTCGTGCGACGCGAGCACGGTCGGCTGCAGCGAGTGGTTGATCCACTCGTAGCCGAGCTCGCCGACGTCGAGCTGGGTGCCGAACGGGCGCTTGTCGGAGTCGCCCTTGGCGCGCTGGTAGACGAGCGAGCGCTGCTGGCGCGAGAACGGCGCCGCCTCGCGGTCGTTCTCGATGAAGTACTGGCGGATCTCCGGCCGGATGAACTCGAGCAGGAAGCGGATGTGGCCGATCAGCGGGTAGTTGCGCAGCACCGCGTGGCGCCTCTGGACGAGGTCGCGGACGCCGATCGCGGCGAGGACGAAGAAGACGATCGCGAGCGTCTTGTCCATCCCCATCTTCGCCCACGCCAAGGTCGAGACGACGAGGCCGACGACGCTGAGCGCCCACGCCCAGTAGCGGACCGGAAAGTAGTGGTCGAGACGGCGGACCCAGGCGAACATGCGAGCCTCCCGGCGAAGTGGCGCGTTTCGTGGTCGTCAGCCGAGCAGGTGGCCTGACACCAGCGCCGCGGTCTCGTCCGGCCGCTCCTCGGCGAGGAAGTGGCCGGCGTCGAGCGCCTGGCCGGTGACGTTCGCCGAGCACTGCGCGCGCCAGAGCGCGACCGGGTCGTAGAGGCGGCCGACGACGCCGCGCGAGCCCCAGACGACGAGGGTGTCGGACGCGATCTTCTCGCCGGCGGCGCGCGACGCGCGGTCGTGCTCGAGGTCGATCGTCGCCGCCGCGCGGTAGTCCTCGCACGTCGCGTGGATCGCCTCGGCGCGGCAGAAGCATCGCTCGTACTCGGCCATCGCCTCGGGCTCGAAGAAGCTCGTGTCCTTGCTGCCCCAGCCGCCGAGCGTCCACCGCAGGTAGTGCGCCGGGTCGCCGCCGATCATGCGTTCGGGCAGCGGCGCCGGCTGGATCAGGAAGAACCAGTGGTAGTAGAGCGTCGCCAGGCGCATGTCGGTGCGCTCGTAGACGTCGAGCGTCGGCACGATGTCGAGCAGCGCGAGCCGCGCGACGCGGTCGCGGTGGTCGAGCGCGAGACGATGCGCGACGCGCGCGCCGCGGTCGTGGCCGACGACGGCGAAGCGCTCGTGGCCGAGCGAGCGCATCAGCGCCGCCACGTCGGCGGCCATCGCGCGCTTGCTGTACTGCGCGTGGTCGAGCTCGGGCGTCGCCGCGGGAGCGGGCTTCGCGGAATCGCCGTAGCCGCGCAGGTCGGGCATGACGATGCGAAACGTCGGCGCGAGCCGCATCGCGACGCGATGCCACATCGCGTGCGTCTGCGGGTAGCCGTGCAGCAGCAGCAGCGGTGGCCCGTCGGGATTGCCGCCGACGCGCGCGAACAGCGTCGTGCCGCCGGCATCGTGCAGCCCGCCCGCGAAACCGTCGAACCAGCCCATCGGCCCTCCTCGTTCGCCCGCCCGCCGCGATTCTGGTCCGCGAGCGAGCGTGTGCGCCCGTATACTTGCCGACAAGCGCCGATTTGTTCCGGCTTGCGGGCGCTCTACAAATTCGGCTAAAGACAGGACGCAGCACCCGGTGTCCCGCTCGCAGCCGCACCGGGTTTTTTGTTGCCTGCGCCCCGATGAGCTCTTCCGTTGGCGTCGTCCAGCCGCAATCGATGCACTTCGCCGAGCCGCTGCCGCTCGCGAGCGGCGCCGTGCTGCGCGACTACACGCTCGCCTACGAGACGTACGGGACGCTCAACGCGGCGCGCAGCAACGCCGTCCTCGTGTGCCATGCGCTGAACGCGTCGCACCACGTCGCCGGAACGTACGCCGGCCAGGCGCGCAGCGAAGGCTGGTGGGACAACCTCGTCGGCCCCGGCAAGCCGCTCGACACCGACCGCTTCTTCGTCATCGGCGTCAACAACCCCGGCTCGTGCTTCGGCTCGACCGGACCGACGAGCCCGAACCCCGACCCGCGCGCGAACGGCCGCGCCTACGGCAGCGACTTTCCCGTCGTCACCGTCGAGGACTGGGTCGATGCCCAGGCGCGCCTCGTCGACGCGCTCGGCATCGAGCGGCTCGCCGCGGTGATCGGCGGCAGCCTCGGCGGCATGCAGGGGCTGGCGTGGTCGCTGCGCTTTCCCGACCGGCTGAGGCTGTGCGTCGCGGTCGCGACGGCGCCGAAGCTGTCGGCGCAGAACATCGCGTTCAACGAGGTCGCGCGGCGCGCGATCGTGAGCGACCCCGACTTCCACGGCGGCCACTACGGCGAGAGAGGCGTCGTGCCGAAGCGCGGCCTGACGGTCGCGCGCATGATCGGCCACATCACCTATCTCTCCGACGATTCGATGGAGGCCAAGTTCGGCCGCGACCTGCAGCGCGCCGCGCTCGGCTACTCGACGCAGGAGATCGAATTCCAGATCGAGGCGTACCTGCGCCACCAGGGCGACAAGTTCAGCGAGTACTTCGACGCCAACACGTACCTGCTGATCACGCGCGCGCTCGACTACTTCGATCCGGCGCGCGAGCACGGCGGCGACCTCACGGCGACGTTCGCCAGGGCGAAGTGCCGCTTCGAGCTCGTCAGCTTCACGACCGACTGGCGGTTCGCGCCGGCGCGCTCGCGCGAGATCGTCAAGGCGCTCGTCGACAACCGCCGCGACGTCAGCTACGCCGAGATCGACGCGCCGCACGGCCACGACGCGTTCCTCCTCGACGATCCGCGCTACCACGCGGTGATGCGCGCTGCCTTCGCGAACCTGGCGAAGGAGGTGGCATGAGCGAGCGGCGCGACATCGAGGTGATCGCCGAGCTCGTGCCGCACGGCTCGCGCGTGCTCGACCTCGGCTGCGGCAACGGCGAGCTGCTGGCGCTCCTCGAGCGCGAGCGCGGCTGCAGCGGCTACGGCATCGAGATCGCCGATGCCAACGTGCTCGCCTGCCACGAGCGCGGCGTCAACGTCATCCAGCTCAACCTCGAGGAAGGCCTCGCCTTGTTCGAGGACAAGAGCTTCGACGTCGTCCTCCAGCTCGACACGCTGCAGCACCTGAGGAACACCGAGAAGATGCTGCGCGAGACGGCGCGCGTCGGCAGGATCGGCATCGTCAGCTTTCCCAACTTCGCGCATTGGCCGAACCGCCTGCACGTCGCGCTCGGCAGGATGCCGGTGACGCGCGTGCTGCCGTACGAGTGGTACGACACGCCGAACATCCGCGTCGGCACGTACGCCGACTTCGAGATCCTCGCCCGCAAGGACGGGCTGACGATCCTCGACGCGTTCGGCATCCAGGCGGGCAGGACGGTGCGCACGCTGCCGAACCTGCTCGCGAGCGTCGCCGTCTTCAAGTTCGAGTCGGCCTGAGCGACGCGAAGCCTCGTCGCGCGCGGGCGCGGCGGCGGGTGCATGATCGCGCCGACGTGGACACGAGCGCGACTTCCGCTGCCGACGACGTCGCCGCCGACGACACGGCGGCGCGGCTCGGCCGCCCCGCCGGAGGCTGGCGGCTGCGGGTCTACCGCGTCATCTTCGAGTCGGACACGCGCGCCGGCCGGATCTTCGACCTCGTCCTCGTCTGGCTGATCGTCGCCAGCGTCGCGATCGTCATGCTCGACAGCTTCGGGACGCTGCACGCGCGCTGGGGCCGGACGCTCGCCGCGCTCGAGTGGTTCTTCACGATCGTCTTCACCGTCGAGTACGCGGCCAGGCTGTCGTGCATCGAGCGGCCGCTGCGCTACGCACGGAGCGGCTTCGGGATCATCGACCTGGTCGCGGTGCTGCCGACGTGGGCGGCGCTCTTCCTGCCGGGCCTGCATGCGCTGATCGACGTTCGGCTGCTGCGGCTGCTGCGGCTGTTCAGGATCCTCAAGCTCGCCGAGTACATCGAGGAATACGGCGCGCTCGGCCATGCGCTGATGGCGAGCCGGCGCAAGATCCTCGTCTTCCTCAGCTTCGTCCTCGTCGTCGTCGTCGTGATCGGCACGCTGATGTACGTCGTCGAAGGTCCCGAGCACGGCTTCGACAACGTGCCGGTCTCGGTGTACTGGGCGATCACGACGATGACGACGGTCGGCTTCGGCGACCTCGCGCCGCAGACCGGCCTCGGCCGCTTCATCGCCTCGGTGATGATGCTGATCGGCTGGGGCACGCTCGCCGTGCCGACCGGGATCGTGAGTGCCGAGTTCACAGCGATGCGCCTTCGCGGCCGCGGCCGCGAGCGCGCGTGCGACGCTTGCGGGGTGACCGGGCACGAGCCCGGCGCTCGCTTCTGTCGCGACTGCGGAGCGCGGCTGCCGGCGCCGCGCGCGCCGGCCGCGCGCGCGGCCCGCGGCGACGCGCGCTGACGTCGCTCAGGCGGCGAGCGCAGCGTCGGCTGCGAACGACCGGCAGCGCGAGTCGTC
>DASSRF010000097.1:0-2845 GCA_035701945.1 Caldimonas sp.
GAACTCGAACGGCTTGACGATGTAGTCGTCGGCACCGGCGTCGAGTCCGGCGACGCGCTCGCCGCGCGCGTCGCGCGCGGTGACGACGATGACCGGAGTCGCGTCGCGTCGCGCGCGCAGCGCGCGCAGCACGTCGAGGCCGTCGGCAGGCCCGCTCGCGGCGCGGCGCGGCAGGCCGAGGTCGAGCAGGACGAGATCGAAGCGCTCGCTCGCGAGCGTCGCGTCGGCGGCGGTGGTGTCGCGCACCCAGTCGACCGCGAACCCTTCGAGGCGGAGCGCGCGCTGCAGGCTCTCGCCGATCATGCGGTCGTCTTCGACGAGCAAAAGGCGCATGGCGAGCCGAGGATACGGCACGGCATGGTCGCGCGCGCAGCACCACAATGCGGCGATGGACGCGGCTCCCGTTCCGCCCCGGCCGGGCCCAGACGGCGCGCGCCCGCGGGTGCTCGTCATCGGCTGCGGCTTCGGCGGCATCGAGGCGGTGCGCGGCCTGTCGAAAGCGCCGGTCGAGATCATCCTCGTCGACCGCACCAATCACCACCTGTTCCAGCCGCTCCTCTACCAGGTCGCGACCGCAGGCCTCAGCGCACCGGCGATCACCGCGCCGATCCGCCACGCGCTGCGCAAGGAGATGGCGCGCGGCAACCTGACGATCCTGAAGGCCGAGGTGCGGTCGTTCGACGTCGCGGCGCGCACGGCGACGCTCGAGCGCGGCGACGCGATCGCGTGGGACCACCTCATCGTCGCCGCCGGCGCGACGCACAGCTACTTCGGCCACGACGACTGGGAGCGCTTCGCGCCCGGGTTGAAGACGCTCGCCGACGCGTTCGACATCCGCGCGCGGATGATCGGCGCGTTCGAGAACGCCGAGCGCAGCGAGGACCCCGCCGAGCGCGATCGCTCGCTGACGTTCGTCGTCATCGGCGGCGGCCCGACCGGCGTCGAGATGGCGGGGACGATGATCGAGATCGCGCGCCACACGCTGCGCCGCGAATTCCGCCGCATCGACCCGGCGACGGCGCGCGTCCTCCTCCTCGAGGGCGGGCCGCGGATCCTCACCGCGTTCGTCGAGAAGCAGTCGAAGCGCGCCGAGGACGAGCTGCGCAGGCTCGGCGTCGAGATCCACACCAACGCGCGCGTCACCGCGATCGACGCCGACGGCGTCGAATGCGAGGCGACGATCGACGGCAAGGCCCACCGCGAGCGCATCGCCGCACGCACCGTGATCTGGGCGGCGGGTGTCGCCGGCGTGCCGCTCGGCGCCGAGATCGCACGCGGCACGGGGGCGACGCTCGACCGCGCCGGCCGCGTCGTCGTCGAGCCCGACCTCAGCGTCGCCGGACATCCCGAGATCTCGGTGATCGGCGACCTCGCGAGCGCGCAGAGCCACGGCCCCGACGGCACCCGGCCGGTGCCCGGCGTCAGCCCGGCCGCCAAGCAGATGGGGCGCGCCGCCGCGGCGAACGTGCTGCGGCGGCTGCGCGGCGAGGCGACGCTGCCGTTTCGCTACCGCGACTACGGCAACCTGGCGACGATCGGCCGCAAGGCGGCGGTCGTCGAGCTCGCCGTTCCGGGCATCGGCGCGGTGCGCTTCGCCGGCTTCGGCGCGTGGCTCTTCTGGCTGTTCGCGCACATCTACTTCCTGATCGGCTTTCGCAGCCGGCTCATCGTCATGCTCGAATGGGCGTGGGCGTATGTCACGTACGAGCGCAGCGCACGCGTCGTCGCCGAGACGCCGCGCTCGACTCCGCTTTCGTCGCGCTCCTAAACTCGCACGCCACGCCGCCGACGAACCGCCATGGACACGCGAACCTCGCCCGCCCGCCTTCGCATCGAACGCCTGCAGGAGCTGCTGCGCGACGCCGGCTGCGCCGCGCTCGTCGTGCCGTCGAGCGACCCGCATCTGTCCGAATACCTGCCCGAACGGTGGCAGGCGCGCCGCTGGGCATCCGGATTCAACGGCTCGATGGCGACGCTCGTCGTCACCACCGACCGCGCTGCGCTCTTCGCCGACAGCCGCTACTGGGTGCAGGCCGAGCGCGAGCTCGCCGGCAGCGGCATCGAGCTCGTGCGCATCGCTTCGCCGGCGGCGGCGACGCACGTCGACTGGCTGTGCGAGCACGTCGCGCGCGCAGGCACGGTCGCGGTCGACGGCAACGTCGTCTCGCTCGCCGCCGCCAGGCAGCTGCGCGAGCGGCTCGAGCGCTGCGGCGTCGCGCTGCGCAGCGACCTCGACCTCGTCGAGCGCGCCTGGCCCGAGCGGCCGCAGCCGCCGACGGCGCCGGTCTACGAGCACCGCGGCCCCGAGGCGCCGCACGCGCGCGCCGACAAGCTGGCGCACGTGCGCGCCGCGATGCGCGGGCTGGGCGCGACGCACCACCTCGTCTCGACCGTCGACGACGTCGCGTGGCTGCTCAACCTGCGCGGCGCCGACGTCGACTACAACCCGGTCTTCGTCGCGCATCTGCTCGTCGGCAGGGACGAGGCCACGCTGTTCGTCGGCGCCGGCAAGATCGACGCGGAGCTGGCCCGCACGCTGGCCGCCGACGGCGTGCAGATCGAACCGTACGAGGCTGTCGCCACCGCGCTGCGGGCGCTGCCGGCCGATGCGGTGCTGCTGCTCGATCCGCGTCGCGTCACGCTCGGCCTGCGCGGCAACGCCACGGTCGCCACGCGCGAAGCGATCAATCCCAGCACGCTGCTGAAGAGTCGCAAGACGGCCGCGGAAGCCGCGCACGTGCGGGCCGCGATGGCGCAGGACGGCGCCGCGATGTGCGAGTTCTATGCCTGGTTCGAGGCCGCGCTCGCAGACACGCAGCGAAGCGAGCCGATCACCGAGCTCACC
>DASSRF010000098.1:0-3020 GCA_035701945.1 Caldimonas sp.
CGCGGCTGGGGAATCGTCGAACGCGGCGCGGTGCTCGTCGACGACGACGAGATCGCCTGGGTCGGCGCGGACGACGAGGTGCCGGCCGGGACGCGCGTCGACGACGAGATCGACCTCAAGGGCGCGCTCGTCACGCCGGCGCTCGTCGACTGCCACACCCATCTCGTCTACGCCGGCGAGCGCGCCGGCGAGTTCGAACGGCGACTCGAAGGCGCGAGCTACGAGGAGATCGCGCGCGCCGGCGGCGGCATCCGCTCGACCGTCGCGGCGACGCGCGCGGCGAGCGACGACGCGCTCTATGCGGCTGCACGCGAGCGCGCGCTCGCGCTGATGAGCGAAGGCGTGACGACGCTCGAGATCAAGTCGGGCTACGGCCTCTCGGCCGAGCACGAAGCGCGCTGCCTGCGCGTCGCGCGCAAGCTCGGCCGCACGCTGCCGGTCGCGGTGCGGACGACGTGCCTGTCGGCGCACGCGCTGCCGCCCGAATTCGACGGCCGCGCCGACGAGTACATCGACGCGGTGTGCGCCTGGCTGCCGGCGCTGGACCAGGAAGGCCTCGTCGACGCGGTCGACGCGTTCTGCGAGCGGATCGCGTTCTCGCCGGCGCAGACGCGGCGCGTCTTCGAGGCGGCACGGGCGCTCGGCCTGCCGGTGAAGCTGCACGCCGAGCAGCTCAGCGACTCGGGCGGCGCAGCGCTCGCCGCCGAGTTCGGCGCGCTCTCGTGCGAGCACCTCGAATACCTGAGCGAGGCCGGCGTGCGCGCGATGGCCGAAGCGGGCAGCGTCGCCGTGCTGCTGCCGGGCGCGTACTACTTCCTGCGCGAGACGCAGTCGCCTCCGGTCGCGCAGCTGCGCGCCGCCGGAGTCCCGATCGCGATCGCGACCGACCACAACCCGGGCTCGTCGCCGACGCTCTCGCCGGTGCTGATGCTGAGCATGGCGTGCACGCTCTTTCGCCTGACTCCCGAGGAGGCGCTGCGCGGCATGACCGTGAACGCGGCGCGCGCGCTCGGCCTCGCCGACCGCGGCACGCTCGCGCCCGGACAGCGCGCCGACTTCGCGGTCTGGGACGCGGCGCATCCGAACGAGCTCGCGTACTGGTTCGGCCGCAACCCGTGCGCGCGCGTGATCTTCGCCGGCATCGAGCGGGAGGCCGCATGAGCGAGACCGCAACCTTCACGCTGACGCCGGGGACGACGCCGCTGCTCGTCAGCGTGCCGCACGTCGGCACCGCGATCCCCGACGACGTCGCCGCCGCGCTCGTGCCGCGCGCGATGGCGCGCGAGGACACCGACTGGCACCTCGCCGAGGTCTACGCGTTCGCACGCGAGCTCGGCGCGGGCCTGCTCGTGCCGCGCTACTCGCGCTACGTCGTCGACCTCAACCGGCCGCCGGAGAACGCGCCGATGTACCCGGGCGCGAACAACACCGAGCTCGTGCCGACCCGCTTCTTCAGCGGCGATCCGCTCTATCGCGAAGGTCGCGTTCCCGGCGAAGCCGAGGTCGCGCGCCGCGTCGACGCGTACTGGCGCCCGTACCACGAAGCGCTCGCCGGCGAGCTCGTTCGGCTGCGCGCCGCGCACGGCATCGCGGTCCTGTGGGACGGCCACAGCATCCAGGCCGAGCTGCCGTGGCTGTTCCCGGGCCGCCTCCCGGACCTCAACCTCGGCACCGTGGCAGGCGCGAGCTGCGCGCAGGCGCTGCGAGCGACGCTGATGGACGTGCTCGCCGCGCAGTCGAGCTTCAGCCACGTCACCGACGGGCGCTTCCAGGGCGGCTACATCACGCGCCGCTACGGCAGGCCCGCCGAGCGCATCCACGCGGTCCAGCTCGAGATGGCGCTCTCGACGTACATGGACGAGACGCACGCCGCGTATCCGGTCGCGCCCGCCGATCCGCTTCGCCTCGCGCATCTGCGCCCGGTGCTGCGGGCGCTGCTGAGGACGACGCTCGAGTGGTGCGCGGATGCCGGCTGACGCGTCGTCGTCATCGCCGATCCACCTCTGGGCGCCGCTCGCGTGGCTGCCCGACGGCTGGCGCGAGCACGTCGTCGTGCGCGCCGGCGAAGACGGCCGCTGGGCCGAGGTCCGCACCGGCGTCGCGGCGCCGCCGGCCGGAGCGCACGCCGTCGCCGGGCCGCTCGTGCCCGGCGTCGTCGACGCGCACAGCCACGCGTTCCAGCGCGCGTCCGTGGCCGGCGCCGAGACGCGCGACGGCGCGCACGACGACTTCTGGTCGTGGCGCGAGCGGATGTACGCCGTCGCGCAGCGCATCTCTCCCGCGCAGCTGCGCGCGGTCGCCGCGCATCTGTACCTCGAGCTGCTGCGCGGCGGCTACACGCACGTCTGCGAGTTCCACTACCTGCGTCGCGACGTCGACGGCAGCGACTACGCCGACCCGCTCGCGATGTCGTGGGCGCTCGCCGACGCTGCCGCCGAGGTCGGCATCGGCCTGACGATCCTGCCCGTGCTCTACGAGCGCGCGTCGTTCGCGGCGGTGCTGCGCGACGAGCAGCGGCGCTTTCGCGCCGACGCGCGCGCGACGTTCGATGCCGCAACGCGCATCCGTGCCGCCGCGCGGCCGCTCGTCGATGCCGGCGTCGCGATCCATTCGCTGCGCGCCGCGAGCGCCGAGCAGGTCGCCGCCTTGCGTCGGCTCGTCGACGGCGACGCCGCGCCGATCCACATCCACGTCGCCGAACAGGCCGGCGAGGTCGACGAGTGCGTTCGCGCCACCGGACGGCGGCCGATCGAATGGCTCGCCCGCGAAGGCGTTCTCGACGCGCGCTGGCAGCTCGTCCACGCGACGCACGCGAGCGCCGACGAGATCGCCGCGGTCGCGGCGAGCGGCGCCGGCGTCGTCGTCTGCCCCACGACCGAAGCGAACCTCGGCGACGGCGTCTTCGACCTGCCCGCGTGGCTCGCCGCGCGCGTGCCGCTCGCGCTCGGCTCCGACAGCCATGCGACGCGCGACTGGCGCGAGGAGCTCCGCCTGCTCGAGTACGCGCAGCGGCTCGTGCG
>DASSRF010000099.1:0-3089 GCA_035701945.1 Caldimonas sp.
GGTCGCAGCGTTGCCGAAGCCGCCGTATTGCGTCGGCTTCGCCGCCGAGAGCGGCGACCTGCTCGCCAACGCGAGCGCGAAGCGGCGGCGCAAGAACGTGCCGCTGATCGTCGCCAACCTCGGGCCGGCGACGTTCGGCCGCGACGACAACGCGCTGACGCTGATCGACGCCGGCGGCGCGCGCGAGCTGCCGCGCGCGAGCAAGCGCGCGCTCGCACGCCGGCTCGTCGCCGAGATCGCGGCGCGGATCGGCGAAGCGAAGCAGAGCGCGCCGCCGACGCCGGCGTGGACGTCATGACGCGCGTCGACGTCCGCATCCTCGACGAGCGCATCGCCGATCGCCTGCCGGCGTACGCGACCGCGGGAAGCGCGGGTCTCGACCTGCGCGCGTGCATCGATGCGCCGATCGTGCTCGCCCCCGGCGCCGCCGAGCTGCTGCCGACCGGAATCGCGATCCACATCGGCGACCCCGGCCACGCCGCGATGATCCTGCCGCGCTCGGGCCTCGGCCACAGGCACGGCATCGTCCTCGGCAATCTCGTCGGCCTGATCGACTCGGACTACCAGGGGCCGCTGATGGTGAGCTGCTGGAACCGCGGCCAGGCGCCTTTCGTGATCGAGCCGTTCGAGCGCATCGCGCAGCTCGTCGTCGTTCCCGTCGTGCAGGCCGAGTTCCGCGTCGTCGCGTCGTTCGACGCGAGCGGCCGCGGCAGCGGCGGCTTCGGCTCGACCGGCCGCGTCTGACTTCGGCTTCGATGCCGGCGCCCGTCGAGGGTCGCAGCGACGCGGCTGCGGCCGGCGCACGCCATGCGGGCTTCGACCGCGCGTGTTCGCCGCCTCTTCTTCGGCGGGCCACCGCTTCGACTGGGGGTCGGCGACGAGCCTCGCGTTCGCCGCCGCGGCGCTCGCGTTCGCCGTCGCGCTCGTGCGCTGTGGCTGCGATCGCGCTCGGCTCTTCGTTCGGTGTCGGCCTTTCGGGGCGCTGATCTTCGGCGTGATCGGTGCCGCGCCGCTGCACGCGGGCTCCCATCGGGCCGACCTGCGGATCACGCACGCGTTCCGCTTCGCGTTCGCCGGTGCGGCGCTGCTCAGCGGGCTCGCCGCGTGGGCGGCGAGCCGGGTGCCGCCGCTGCGCTTCGATGCCGAGCAGCCGGTCACGCCACCGGCGGTCGACTGAGCCTCAGGGACACCCCGCAGGCATCACAATCCCGGGCGCGAATGAAAAAGCACCTTGTTGCGGGCGTCGTCGTCGCCGCGGTCGCCGTCGTCGTCGGCGCGTGGCTGCTCGCGCGCGCCAGGACCGACAGCGTGGCACCCGCGACGCCGGGCGCTGCCGGCGCGCCCGCGATCAGCGTCACGACCGTGCACGTGCAGAAGCGCGACGTCGACGTCGTGCTCGAGGCGACCGGGACGGTGCAGTCGATCAACAGCGTCGACGTGCGGCCGCAGATCTCGAGCGTCATCACCAAGGTCCACATCAAGGAAGGCCAGTTCGTCCGCGCCGGCGACCCGCTCTTCACGCTCGACGCGCGCAACGACGAGGTCAACGTCGCCAAGGCGCAGGCGCAGCTCGCCAAGGACCAGGCGGCGCTCGCCGACGCCGAGCGCCAGCTCGCGCGCAGCCAGGACCTGTTCAAGCAGAACTTCATCTCGCAAGGCGCGATCGACACCAACCAGACCTTGGTCGACTCGTCGCGCGCCGTCGTCGCCGCCGACCGCGCCGCGATCGCCGCTGCGCAGGTCGGCCTGTCGTACACGCGGATCGCCGCGCCGACCTCGGGCCGCGCCGGCGCGATCAACGTCTATCCCGGCAGCCTCGTGCAGCCGACCGGCAACCCGCTCGTCACGATCACGCAGCTCGACCCGATCGCGGTCGCCTTCAGCCTGCCGCAGCGCAACCTCAACGACGCGCTGGCGACGCTGCGCGCAGGCGGCGGCGTCGTGACCGCGGTGCTTCCCGACAGCGGTACGAAGCGCGAGGGCAAGCTCCAGTTCGTCGACAACGTCGTCGACCAGGCGTCGGGAACGGTGCGCGTCAAGGCCGAGTTCGTCAACAAGGACGAGCGCCTCTGGCCGGGCGCGTTCGTCACCATCCGCCTCGCGGTGCAGACGCTGCGCGGCGCCAGCGTGGTGCCGCTGGCGGCGATCATCCAGAGCCCGCGCGGCAAGATCGTCTACGCCGTCGACGCCGCGGGCAAGGCGATTCCGCGTCCTGTGGACGTCGTCTACGCGAGCGGCGAGGAGGCGGCGGTCACCGGTGTCGCGCCCGGCGAAAAGATCGTGCTCGAGGGCCGGCAGAACCTGCGTCCCGGGTCGCTGGTCGTCGAGCGCTCGGCCGCCGAGGGTGCCACGGCGCCCCGCGGACGCAAGGGCGGCGCGCCTGCGTCGGGCCCGGCGTCGGCGATGCCGGCCAGCGTGTCGGGAGCGATCGCGGTCCGCACCAGCGTGGCGTGAGCGCGGACCGCGAAGCGCTGCGATGAACCTGTCCGAGCTCTTCATCCGCCGTCCGGTGCTGACGGTGCTGCTCAACGCGGCGATCGTCGTCGCCGGCGTCATCGCGTACAGCAAGATTCCGGTCGCCGCGCTGCCGAGCTACAACACGCCGGTCATCAACGTCTCGGCGCAGCTGCCCGGCGCGAGCCCGGAGACGATGGCGACCTCGGTCGCGCTGCAGCTCGAGAAGCAGTTCCAGACGATCCCGGGCCTGGCGGTCATCAGCTCGAGCAACACCCTGGGCGTCACGTCGGTCACGCTCGAGTTCGACCAGGGCCGCGACATCGACGCCGCCGCGGTCGACGTCCAGGCGGCGCTGCTGCGCGCGCAGCGCCAGCTGCCGATCGAGATGACGGTCCCGCCGGCGTACCGCAAGGTCAACCCCGCGGACGCGCCGGTGCTGTTCCTCGCGGTGACGTCGCCGTCGCTCAGCCTCTCGGACCTCAACGACTTCGCCGAGCACCTGATCTCGCCGTCGCTGTCGACGCTCGAAGGCGTCGCCCAGGTCAACATCTACGGGCAGAAGCGCTACGCGGTTCGCGTGCGCGTGCTGCCCGAGGCCCTGGCGGCGCGCAACATCGCGCTCGACGAGCTGA
>DASSRF010000100.1:0-4793 GCA_035701945.1 Caldimonas sp.
GCGAAATGCTCGGCCCCGATCACCACCAGCGCATCGGGTCGGGCGGCCTCCATCGCCTGACGCATGCGATCGAACGCCGCATAGAAGGCATCCCGGATGCCCGGCTCGGCGCGATCCTTGCGGCCGGTGATGCCGGGCGCATCTGGCCGAGCCGGGCGTGCGCGACGCCTTCCATTCCGCCTTCCGCGCCATGGGCGAGGCGCTCGCCGAGACGAAGCCCGACGCGCTGATCGTGATCGCCGCCGAGCACTTCGCGAACTTCTTCATGGACAACATGCCGGCGTACGCGATCGGCATGGCCGAGCACTACGAAGGGCCGATCGAGGATCCGGCCTGGCTCGGCATCGCGCGCACGCGCATCCCCGGCAACGCGGCGCTGTCGCAGCGGCTGATCGCCGAAGTGATGAAGACCGTCGACGTCGCGTTCGCGGAGGAGTGGAAGTTCGACCACGGCATCATGGTGCCGCTGCACTTCCTGACGCCGCGCTTCGACCTGCCGGTCGTCCCCGCCAACATCAACTGCCAGGGCCCGCCGCTGACGCCGCTGCCGCGCGCGTGGGCGTTCGGCGAGGCGCTCAGGCGCGCCGCCGACGCCGTGCCCGAGCGGATCGCGCTCGTCGGCACCGGCGGCATCTCGCACTGGCCGGCGACCCCCGACTCGGGCAAGGTCAACGAGGCGTGGGACCGCGAGTTCCTCGACCGCTGGTCGCGCAACGACCGCGCCGCGCTGCTCGAGTACGGCGATGCGCAGACGTACCGCGACGCCGGCCAGGGCGGCTTCGAGATCCGCACCTTCATCGCCGTCGCCGCCGCCGCGCGCGGCCGCGGCGAGCTTCGCCACTACGCGCCGATCCCGATCTTCTCGGTCGGCTGCACGGTGGCGACGATGTCGATCCAGTGAAAGGGCGCCAGACATGCCGCACGTCGTCGTTCACTACACCGCCAACCTCGAGCCCGAAGCGAACATGGGCGTGCTCTGCAAGGCGCTCGCCGAAGTGCTCGTTTCCCGACGCGACGGCTCGGGAGCGCGCGTCTTTCCGATCGGCGGCACTCGCGTGCTCGCCTACCCGGCGGCGCAGTTCGCGGTCGCCGACGGCGCGCCCGACCGCGCCTTCGTCTACGTCAACGTGCGCATCGCGCGCGGCCGCGATCGTGCGCTCGTCGACGCCGCAGGCGAGGCGATGATGGCCGTCGTCCGCGCCCACTTCGCCGAGCTGCTCGCGAAGCGCGCTCTCGGGATCACGTTGCAGATCGACGAGGGCGCGCCGGTGTTCGACGCCAAGCACGGCACGCTGCATCCCCTGTTCGCCGGGCGCTAGAGCGGCATGCTCGACGAAGCGACGATCGCTGCGCTCGCCGCCGAGCTGCACGACGCGGCGAGGCGCCGCGTCCAGGTCCGCCACTTCTCGCTCCGCCATCCGTCGATGACGATCGACGACGGCTACGCGATCCAGCGCGCGTGGGTGCGCCGGCGGCTCGACGAAGGCCGCGTCGTCAAGGGGCGCAAGATCGGGCTGACGTCGCGCGCGATGCAGCAGGCGTCGCAGATCGACGAGCCCGACTTCGCGCCGCTCCTCGACGACATGTTCTTCGCCGCCGGCGCGGTGCCGTTCGACCGCTTCATCGCGCCGCGCGTCGAGGTCGAGCTCGCGTTCGTGCTCGGCCGACCGCTGCGCGGGCCGGGCGTGACGCTCGCCGACGTTCTCGCCGCGACCGAGGTCGTTGCCCCCGCGGTCGAGATCATCGACGCCAGGATCGAGCAGTTCGACCGCGAGACGAAGGCACCGCGCAAGGTCTTCGACACGATCGCCGACTTCGCCGCCAACGCAGGCGTCGTGCGCGGCGACATCGCGGTGCGTCCCGACGCCCTGGACCTGCGCTGGGTCGGCGCGATCCTGGCGAAGAACGGCGTCGTCGAGGAGACCGGTCTCGCCGCGGGCGTGCTCGACCATCCCGGCAACGGCGTCGCCTGGCTCGCCAACAAGATCGCGCCGTACGGCGAGCAGCTGAATGCGGGCGACTTCGTCCTCGCCGGCTCGTTCACGCGGCCGATCGCGGCGGCGCGCGGCGACGCCTTCCGCGTCGACTACGGCGCGCTCGGCGCGATCGAATTCCACTTCGCCTGACATCCGATGCAACTTCCCGTCAACGCATTCAAGGCGGCGCTCGCGCGCCGCGAGCCGCAGATCGGCCTCTGGCTCGCGCTCGCCGACCCGTACGCCGCCGAGGTCGTCGCGACCGCCGGCTTCGACTGGCTGCTCGTCGACGGCGAGCACGTTCCGAACAACGTGCAGACCGTGCTCGCGCAGCTGCAGGCGCTCGCGCCGTACCCGACGAGCCCGATCGTCCGGCCGGTCGAGCACAACATCGCGCTCATCAAGCAGTACCTCGACATCGGCGTGCTGACGCTGCTGGTCCCGATGGTGCACAACGCGGCGCAGGCGGCCGACGTCGTCGCGGCGACGCGCTACGCGCCGCGCGGCACCCGCGGCCTCGGCAGCGCGATCACGCGCGCCTCGCGCTGGAACAACGTCGAAGGCTACGTCGAACACGCGGAGCGCGAGATCTGCGTCCTCGTCCAGGTCGAGTCGGCCGAAGGGATCGCCAACGTCGCCGCGATCGCGCGGACCGAGGGCGTCGACGGCGTCTTCTTCGGTCCGGCCGACCTCTCGGCGTCGCTCGGCCACCTCGGCAACGCGAGCCATCCCGACGTGCTGCGCGCGATCGACGGCGGCATCGCCGCCGTGCTCGCCGCCGGCAAGGCGCCGGGGATCCTGGCGACCAATCCGCAGCGCGCGCGCGGATACCTCGCAGCCGGTGCCCTGTTCGTCGCGGTCGGCTTCGACACGACGCTGCTGGCGCACGGCGCACGCTCGCTCGCCGCCGATTTCGGTCGCTCGCCGCCTCGGTGACTGCGCAGCGTGCGGTAGTACCGCGAAAGCGAACGGTCGGAAGTCCCCGCTCCGCGGCGTGCGCGACGGCACACTCCTCAGCGCCGTCTTTCAGTGTGCCCCGCAAGTCCTTATTTTTGAACGACTTTTATGCTGCGCTGAGCTTCCGCGCAGGGCCGACTAAGTCGTTGATTCCATTGATTTTTTATCGCCTCGAGCGATTGACCCTCGGAGTGTGCTCGGCTACAGTGGCATGAAGTGCACTTTCGTGGGGTTTTGTGGCGAGCGTCGTATTCCAAGGCCCTGCTGCACTGACGCTGGACGCCAAGGGCAGGATTGCGATGCCGGCGCGCCATCGCGAGCTGCTCGCCGCGATGGGCGTGAACCAGCTGACCGTCACCAAGCACCCCGAAGGATCGCTCCTCATCTTCCCGCGTCCGGCCTGGGAGCTCTTTCGCGATCGCGTCGCCGCCCTGCCGATGGATTCGAGCGGCTGGAAACGCGTCTTCCTCGGCAACGCGATGGACGTCGAGATCGACGCCTCGTCGCGCGTGCTCATCGCACCCGAGCTGCGTGCGTCGGCGGGGCTCGTGCGCGACGTCATGCTGCTCGGAATGGGCAGCCATTTCGAGCTTTGGGACGCCGAGCGCCACGCCGCCCACGAGGCCGAGGTGATGCGCTCGCCGATGCCCGATTCGCTGAAGAATTTCAGCTTCTGAGCGCCCCGAACCGGTTCGTCCGTGCAGCACGTCAGCGTTCTCCTGCGCGAAGCGGTGGATGCGCTCGTCACGAGCGAGGACGGCATCTACGTCGACGGCACGTTCGGCCGCGGCGGCCACGCGCGCGCGGTCCTCGCTCGGCTCTCGCCGCGCGGCCGCCTCGTCGCGATGGACCGCGACCCCGAAGCGGTCGCGAGTGCGCTCGCCGACGCCGCGCTTGCGGCCGACCCGCGCTTCAAGATCTGCCACGCGCCGTTCTCGCAGCTCGTGGCGACGCTTCGCTCGCTCGGCATCGATGCCGTCGACGGTGTCCTGCTCGACCTCGGCGTGTCGTCGCCGCAGCTCGACGATCCGGCGCGCGGCTTCTCGTTCCGCTTCGACGCTCCGCTCGACATGCGGATGGACACGACGCGCGGCGAGAGCGCCGCCGACTTCCTCGCCCGCGCCGACGAGCGCCAACTCGCCGAAGTGATCCGCGACCATGGTGAAGAACGGTTTGCTGCACAGGTTGCAAAGGCGCTTGTCGCTCGCCGCGAAAGCGGGCGGCCGGTTCGCACCACCGCAGCGCTCGCCGAGGTCGTGGCTGGTGCGGTCAGGACCCGCGAACCCGGCCAGAACCCGGCGACCCGCACGTTCCAGGCGCTGAGGATCTTCGTCAACGCCGAGCTCGACGAGCTCGCGCATGCGCTCGGCGCCGCGCTCGCGCTGCTCGCACCGGGCGGCAGGCTCGTCGTCATCAGCTTCCATTCGCCCGAGGACCGGATCGTCAAGGCCTTCCTCGCGCGCGAGAGCAGGAGCGAGGTCGATCGCCGCGCGCCGTTCGCGCCGCCGCGGCCGACGCGGCTGCGCGCGATCGCGCGCGTCCGCCCGGGCAGCGCCGAGGCCGCCGCGAACCCGCGCGCGCGCTCGGCGGTGATGCGCGTCGCCGAGCGCACCGCGGTGCCCTTCGCCGAAGAGAGCGCCGCGTGACACGGCTCAACGTCGTCCTGCTGCTGTTCCTGATCGCGAGCAGCCTCTATCTCGTTCGCGTCTCGTACGAGTCGCGGCGGCTGTTCGCCGAGCTCGACAAGGCGCAGAGCGAGGAGCGCGCGCTCGACAACGACAGCGAACGGCTGAAGACCGAGCTGCGCTCGCAGGCGACGCCGCTGCGCGTCGAGCGCACCGCGCGCGACCGCCTCGCGAT
>DASSRF010000101.1:0-6605 GCA_035701945.1 Caldimonas sp.
CCGGCACCGACGAGCCATGACGATGACCCGCAGACCCCTGACCGCTTCCCCGATGCCCAGCGACGAACCTTTGCCCGACGACGCACCACGCGAGTTCGAAGTCCGATCGATCACAGGCGCCTCCTACACCATCGTCGAGGAGATCGCCGACGACGGCACGCACACCTACCGCACCGCCTACGCACGGCTGCCGGTCGCCGCCAACGACGACGGCACGTTCACGATCGTCGACACCGGAACAAGGCTCGTCCGCATCGAGGCACCGCGGCGCTGAGCGAAGGCACAGCCGTTGCCACCTGCACGTCAGCAGATGCGCAGCCCGTGGCCAAACAATCCGCACATGTGGCCGTCCAGACGCGCGCCAGCGCGACCGGACGCCGGCCTTCGAGCGCGAGCAGCGACCACTGGAAGCGCCTGTTGCGGCGGCCGGCGCGCGAGCCGGTCGCGCTCGCGCCGGACGCGTTCGTCGACGAGCTGAACAGGAGGCTGCGCGCCGATCCGGCGTTTCGCGGCGACACCGCGTTCGTCGTCGAGACCGACGCCGCCGGCTGCGTCGTCGCGACGACGTGGCAGGGCCCGGAGGCGATGAAGCCGGTGATCGCGCGGATCGTGAAGGGCGTGATCGGCGAGTTCGAATGCGGGCAGCCGTTCGTGGTCGACCGCTGACGCGCGCCGGCGCTACGGCGCCTTGAAGTGCTTGCTGAGCTTGATGCCCTGCCCCTGGTACGACGAGCGCACGCCCTGCCCGTAGAGCACGTGCGGCACCGACGTCAGCCGCTCGTAGGCGAGGCGGCCGACGAGCTGACCGTGCTCGAGCACGAACGGCACCTCGTACGAGCGCACCTCGAGGACGGCGCGCGAGCCTTCGCCGCCGGCGGCGCCGTGGCCGAACCCGGGATCGAAGAAGCCGGCGTAGTGGACGCGGAACTCGCCGACCAGGGTGTCGTACGCGATCATCTCCGCGGCATAGCCGGGCGGGACGCGCACCGCCTCCTGCGACGCGAGGATGTAGAACTCCGCCGGGTCGAGGATCAGGCCGCCGCGCTCGGGAGCGCGCACCGGCTCCCAGTAGTCGGCGACCGCGTAGTGGCCGACGCGGTCGATGTCGACCAGGCCGGCGTGGCTCTTCGCGCGGTAGCCGATGATCCCGCCCGAGCGGCGCCCCTGCAGGTCGACGCGCACCGGAACGCCGTTGACGATCTCGACGCTTCTCGCGTCGTCGTCGTCGGGCAGCTGCACGAGGCCGTGCTCTTCCTGCAGGCGCCGCATGAAGCCGTCGCTCGCGATCGGCCGGCCGCGGCGGATGCGCAGCTGGCTGAGCCGCGAGCCCTTGCGGACGAGAACGCTGAACGTGCGCGGCGAGACTTCCGCGTAAAGCATGCCGCTGTACTGCTCGCGGACCTGGTCGAACGCGGTGCCGCCGTCGGTGATGAGGCGGGTGAAGACGTCGAGCCGGCCGGTCGAGCTCTTCGGGTTGCCCATCGCCGCCGTGCGGTGGCGCAGGTCGAGGCCTTCGAGCAGCGGGATGATGTAGACGCAACCCTTTTCGAGGACGCCGCCCGCGCTGATGTCCATCGCGTGCATCGCGAACTCGTCGAGCTTGGCCTTCACCGAGCCGTTGCCCGGCAGGAAGCTGGCGCGCACGCGGTACGCGGTCGGGCCGAGGCGCAGGTCGAGGCTCGCCGGCTGGAACTGGTCGTCGGCGATCGGCTCGAGGGCGATGATCTCCTTGCGCAGCACCATCGCGCGCAGGTCCTGGCTCGGCACGATGCCGGTGCTGTGCGCCGGCGCGTCGTCGTCGTCGACGCGGTGCAGCGCAGGTTCGACGTCGAGCCCGAAGTCGTCGTCGAACGATCCGCTCGTCGCGGCGAGCGGCGGTTGCTCTGGAGTCGGGGGCATCGAGAAAGACGCGACGGGCAGGCGACAGCGATCGCGCCAGTCTAGCCCGTGGCGCGGTCGGGCTGCCCGTCGTCGCTCAGACGCCTTCGGGTCGGATCCCCGTGATTCCCCACTCGAGCTGCGCCATCGGCTCGGGATCGCTGAGGCCGAAGTCGACGTACGTCATCAGCCTGAGGAAGATCGGCAGCTCGGGCCGCGCCGACGCTCCCGGCAGCAGCACCGGAATGACCGGCGCGCGGCGGGCGACGAACTCGCTCAGGAAGCCGTACAGCTCCTGCGTCTGCCACGGACCGACGCCGGCGCTGCCGACGCAGACCGCGGCGGCAGCGATGTTGCCGATCTGCCGCTCGAGGAGCGGCTGCCACGGCTGGCCGGGCGGCAGCTCCCACTGGTCGAGCCACGGCAGCAGGCCGCGCGACTTGAGCGCGTTCGCGATCACCTTGACGGCCGGCTTGTCGACGTGGTTGTGGCAGAGGAAGACGTCGAAGCGGCCCGCCGAACGCTTGGCGGCGAGGACGCGCTGGATCTCGCGCTCGCGCAGCACGAGCGGCGGCTCCTCGGCGACGACCGTCGCCGGTGCAGGCGAGGCGTGCGGCGCCGCTGCGGGCGCGGCAGGCACTGCAGGCGCAGCAGCGGCGGCAGCTTCGCCGGCGAACGCGGTCACCGGCTGCTCCGGCAGCGCCGCGGCGAGTCGGAGCGCAGCGGCTTGCGCCGGCTCGCTCGCGAGCGCGTCCTTCGCCGCCGCGCACGCCGCGGCGAGCGACGCGCCGCGGGCGAGCGCGCCGTAGAGCGCTGTCGCGAACGCGCCCGCCCGCAACGGCATCGCCGCGGTGACGAGCGCGGCGGCGACGCCTTGGTCGCGCAATACCTGCTCGACCCCGGCGAGCTGCTCGGTCTGCGAGACCGGCTGGACGACGACGAGCCGCAGCGTGCGCTGCTGTCCCAGCACGCCGGCGAGGTGGCGGACGTTGACCGTGCGCGTGCCGCCGCCCGACGCGTCGAGCTCGACGACGGCGTAGCCGGCGGCGGCCTTGACCTTGCCGCGGCCGACGAAGTGGACGACGTCGACGTCGCCGCGCGCGAGCCGCTCGCGCAGGCCGTTCTCGGTCGGCTCGGCGAGGCGCTCGACGTGGACGTGGCCGACCGCGGCGGCGAAGATCGCAGCGAACGCCGGGTCGGCGTCGGCGCGCGCGCCGGGAAGGACCAGGAGGACGCGCAGCCGCGATGCCGCCATCGTCATCGCCTCACGACGGCTTGACGACGCCCTTGCCGCACCCCGGGCAGAACGACTCCTGGCCGCCGAGGCCGTAGCCACAGCGCACGCAGAACATGCGCACGCCCTCGGGCAGCAGCGGCGGCACGACGTCGGGCTCGGCGAGCACCTGCTCGTAGCCGCCGGAGTCGACCCACGACAGCAGCTGGTTGGCGCGCAGCACCGTCCACGGATGCGTCTGGCCGGCGCTGCTCAGCCACTTCGCGATCCACGTCAGCTTGTCGCTGTCCATCGCCTCGAACGTTCGCGCCTGGGCGATGAAGTCGTCGACGTTGGCGCTCGCGTAGTACTTCTGCGGCAACCCGGCGAGCTTGAGCAGCGCGGCGAGCGAGACGGTGACGTCCTGCGTCGCGAGCAGGCCGGCGCGGTCGGCGGTGAACTCGGACTTGCGCTTCCAGTTGAGCAGCGCGACCTGCAGGCCGGCGCCGAGCAGCTCGCCGATGCCGAACGTCGCCGAGCCGATGATCTCGCCGAGCACGGGAACGAACTCGGCGATCTGGTAGTAGAGGACGTGGCCGCTCTTGATGTGGCCGAGCTCGTGGGCGACGACGAAGAAGAGCTCCTCCTCGCTCAGCAGGTCGACCGCGCCGGCGGTGAGGACGACGATCGGCCGGTCGATGCCGGCGGTGAACGCGTTGATCTCGCCGCCGCCGCCGAGGTAGAGCTCGGGCTCGACCGGCACGTCGAGCGCGCGGCAGGCGCGCTTCATCAACGCGTGGACGTCGGGAAAATTGTCGGCCGTGACGCGGATGTTGCTGCCGGTGAGCTGGACGCGCAGCAGCCGCTCGAAGCCCCACTCGTTGCACTTGCGAACGACCGTCTCGAGGCCGTTCGTCGACTGCAGGACGTCGAGCGCCTCGCGGTCGTCGCGATGCTCGTACGCTTGCGGCTTCAGGCCCGCGAGATCGCGCCGGAGGGCGACGGCGCCCGTCACCAGATCGGCCATTTGCCGCTGGCGACCTGGTACGCGTCGATCATCGACCAGATCCAGATCGCGAACGCGACCAGGCCGCCGGTGACGAGGCCGAGCACCAGCGTCGCCGCCGCCATCGCGAGCCCCTTCTTCCAGTCGCCGTTGTAGAACTGGCCGGCGCCGAACGCGCCGAGGAAGATCGACAGCACGAGCGCGACCGTCGGGTTCTTGCCGGCGACCGTGCGCGACACCGACGCGGCGGCGGCGTTGCCGCGCATCGTTCCCGGATCGGGAGCAGCAGCGCCTGCGGGGCCGGCGGCAGCGGCGAGCGCCGTGCCGCACTTGGCGCAGAACGCGGCGCCGTCGTTGTTCGGGCTTCCGCACTTGGAGCAAAACATGCGCGGTTCTCCTTGGCCGCGGACGACGGCCTGCGGGAATTCTCGACACAGCGTTTGCGAAAGGCAAGGGCAGGCGCGCGGGTCGCCTTGCGCGCGCGCGTGCGGACCGCGCGCGTGCGCCTCCTCAGGCGAGCGCCGCCGCGGCGCGCCGCCGCTCGCGGTGGCCGCGCAGCAGGAACAGGGCGATGCTCAGGTTGAGCACGTTCCAGGCGATGCCGTTGACGAACGCGGCGTGGTACGAGCCGGTGAGGTCGAACACCTTGCCCGACATCCAGCCGCCGAGCGCCATCCCGAACAGCGTCATCATCAGGACCATGCCGGTGCGCCAGCCGGCCTCGTCGGCGGCGAAGTGCTCGCGCACGATGATCGCGTACGACGGCACGATGCCGCCCTGGAAGAGGCCGAACAGCGCCGAGACGACGAAGAGCGACGCCAGCGAGTCGAACGGCAGGAAGAGCAGCAGCGCCGCGCCCTGCAGCACCGAGCCGAGCAGGAGCGTCCGCAGGCCGCCGATGCGGTCGCAGATCGCGCCCGAGGCGAGCCGGCTGACGACGCCGCACGCGAGCATCAGCGAGAGCATCTGCGCGCCGCGCGCGGCGCCGTAGCCGAGGTCGCCGCAGTAGGCGACGATGTGGACCTGCGGCATCGACATCGCGACGCAGCAGGCGATGCCGGCGATGCAGAGCAGCGTCTGCGCGGCGCCCTTCGAGAGACCGAACGGCCGCTCGCGCGCCGCCGCTTTCGTTTCGCCGCCATCGGCGTCGGCGAGCGCGGGCGCCCGGCCGCGCATGAAGAACGCGAGCACCGTCATCGTGACGAAGGTGAAAGCGGCAAGCCCGAGGTACGTCTGCCGCCAGCCGACGGTCTCGACGAAGTGCTGGACGATCGGCGGCCAGATCGCGCCGGCGACGTAGTTGCCGCTGGCGCAGATCGCGACGGCGATGCCGCGCCGGCGGTCGAACCAGAGCGCCGTGTCGGCGACGAGCGGCGCGAAGCTCGCCGAGCTGCCGACCAGGCCGAGCAGCACGCCGTGCACGATCGCGAAGCTCCAGATGCTGCCGGCGAGCGCCGCTGCCGCGAACCCGGCGCCGAGCCCGACAGCGCCGATCAGGAGCGGCAGCGCCACGCCGCGGCGGTCGGCGAGCCGCCCCATGAAGACGCCGCCGACGCCGAAGCCGACCATCAGCAGCGTGTACGGCAGCGACGCGTCGGCGCGCGCGGTGCCGAACTCGGCCTGCACGCTCGGCAGCACGACGGCGACGACGTACATCGCGCTCGAGCCGATCGTCATCAGCGCCAGCGCGACGGCGAGGCGGGTCCAGGCGTAGCGCGAATCGACGGCGTGCGAGTGGGTCATGCCGCGATTGTCGTGCGCACGCGCCGGGCGCGCCGGCGGCGTCAGCGTCCCGCGGTCGACTGCGCTGCCGCGGTCTGCGCGATCTGCTCGACGAACGCCGCCAGCACCGACGGCTCGACGTCGGCGACGGCGCGCCACTCCATCCCCGCGCCGGTCGTGCGCGCGACGGTGAAGCCGCGCACCATCGTCAGCGCCGGCGCGTCGCCGGCGTCGGCGAGCGGACGCACGAAGACGTCGATCGCGTGCAAGCGGTAGCGGTAGACGAGCGTCGCGACCGGCCGGCCGCCGAGGCGGTCGATGCGCGCGCCGGCGAGGACGAACGGCGAATCGGCGAGCTCGGGAACCGGCGCTGCGTAGTCGAGGCGCGCCGACAGCCACGGCTTGACCTGATGGCGGTCCGACGACGCGACGACGATCGCGTGGCCGCCGAGCGTCGCGGCGACGTGGCTCTCGACGGCAGCGACGGCAACGTCGTCGCCGCCCCACTGGCGCGCGACGACACCGGTGAGCGCGCCGACGGCGACCGCGAGCAGCGCGCCTGCGAACGCGCCCGCAGCGAACCAGCGCCGGCGCTCGCGCGTCGACGTGCGCACGCGTGCCAGCACCGCTTCCTTCGCGCGCGCCGCGATCGTCGGCCGCGCCGGCGGCGCGTCGGCGCGCGCGCCGGCGAACGCGCGCGCGAGCTCGGCGTCGATGCGCGCCCGCAGCGCCGGCGGCGCGACGTGGCGCGGCGCCTGCGCGCGGATCTCGTCGCGCAGCGCGACC
>DASSRF010000102.1:0-4906 GCA_035701945.1 Caldimonas sp.
CAACGCGGGACACGGGATCGGGACGACAGGGCGCCCTGTTTTGCTCCATGTCCCCCGGGCCTGGCCTGAACGGCCGGCCCTCCTCCTCTACTTCCGGAAATCGGCCACCCGCCGCCCGCGCCCGGAGTGAGAACCACAAGCGGTGAAACGTGCTGCTCGCTTGGATCGGGACGGCAGGGCGCCCTGTTTTGCGGAAGTGAAGGAGGAGGGCCGGCCGTTCAGGCCAGGCCCGGGGGACATGGAGCAAAACAGGGCGCCCTGTCGTCCCGATCCCGTGTCCCGCGTTGCCTTCGATCACGTGTGCACCGAACGAGATCCTTCGCTTCGCTCAGGATGACAGCGGCGCTCAGCGCGCGCCGAGTGCCTGCGTCCAGTAGATCTCCATCGCGCTGTGCGGGTTGATCGCGTAGGCGGCGCCCATCTCGGCGAACTCGCGAGACATGATGTTCTCGCAGTGACCGGGGCTCGCGAGCCAGCCGGCGACGACCTGCTTCGCCGAGCCCTGCCCGGCGGCGATGTTCTCGCCGATGGCGCGCCATCGATAGCCCGTTCTCGTCGCGCGCTCGGCGACGCTCCCGCCTCCGGGTTCGACGTGGTCGAAGTAGTTGCGCTGCGCCATGTCGCGGCTGTGCACGAGCGCTGCCTGCGCGAGCTGGTCGTTCCACGCCAGCGGCGGCGCCGGCGCGAACGAGCGATCGCCGCAGACGCGCGGCCGGCCGCGCGCATCGTTGACGAGCCTCAGCACCGTCTGCCCCGCCTGCCGCCAGTCGCCGAGGTCCTTCGCGATCAACGGCCGCGCGATGTTGATCCGCCACGTCGTCCCGCTGCGCGCGACGCCGATGTCGGCATAACGCGCGTCGAGCAGCGGCGTGCAGTAGTGCAGCTCGATCTGGCGCAGCGCCTCGTGGGGCCCGCGCGGACCCGAGACGACGATCGTCGCCGCGCTCGACGCGAGGTAGCCGACGCTCGAGAGCGCGCGGCCGAGCTCGGCCGAGGTGCGCGCGTCGACCTGCGCGAGCGCCGCCGACGGCGCGAGCGGGCTCGCCGCCGGGCGCTGCCGGCCGGCGCAGTCGCGCGTCTCGGCGCGCCTCGCGTTGATCAGCGCGACGAGCTCGTCTTCGCCTTCGGCACGCGCCGCCCCGGCGGCGAGCAGCGCCGCGAGCACGACCGGCCACGCGCGAGCATGCATGCGAGCCCGCGCGTCATCGCCGCGGCCAGTGGCGCGCCCACACCGCGGCGACGCGCGGCTCGGCGTCGATCCGCGCGAGCAGCTCGGCGAAGCGCGGCCGCGATGTCGCGAGCGCCTGGCGCGCGCCGCTCCACTTCGAGACGGTCGCAGCGAGGACGTCGAGCGCGCCGATCCGTTCGCCCGAGAGCCAAGGGCGCGCCGGAAACTGATCCGCGAAGATCTCCCAAAGCTCGTGCAGGCGGGCGCGGCCGCGCGTCTGCATCGCCTTTCGCACCGCGTCGTCGGGCTCCGGGTACCAGCGATCGGGGTAGTCGAGGATGCCGATGCCGGCGTAGCAGTTGGCGGCGATGTAGACGAGGCCGCGGATCTGCTGCGCGCGCTCGCGCGGATCGGTCGCGACGAGGCCGCTCCCGGGATGGACGAGGCCGAGGTGGATCAGGATCGCCGCGCTCTCGGTCAGCACGCTGCCGTCGTCGAGGACGAGCGTCGGGATCTGCGCCAGCGGATGGATCCGCCTCAGCTCGTCGAGGCCGGGCGACTCCTGCCACGACGCGGCGTCGACGAGCCTCGCCTCGACGCCGGCGATCGCGAGCGCCGCCTCGACGGCCGCCGATCCCGACCCTTGCGTTCCGTAGAGCGTCGGCATCGCGATCAGGGAACGAGGATGCCCGAGCCCGTCGTCGCGCGCGACTCGAGGTCGCGGTGCGCCTGCGCTGCGTCGGCGAGCGGATAGCGCCGCTCGGTGTGGATCCTGACCTTGCCGCTCTCGACGATCGCGAACAGCTCGTCGGCCATCGCCTGCGTCGCCTCGCGCGTCGCGATGTGCGTGAAGAGCGTCTGCCGCGTCACGTAGAGCGACCCCTTGGCGCCGAGCATGCCGGGCGCGAACGGCGGCACGACGCCCGACGCATTGCCGAAGCTCGCCATCAACCCGAACGGCCTGAGGCAATCGAGCGACTTGTCCCAGGTGTCCTTGCCGACCGAGTCGTACACGACCTTGACGCCCTTGCCGCCGGTGATCTCCTTGACGCGCGCGGCGAAGTCCTCGGTGCGGTAGTTGATGACGTGCGCGGCGCCGTTCTCCTTCGCGAGCCTGCACTTCTCGTCGCTGCCGGCGGTGCCGATCAGCTGGAGCCCGAGCGCGCGCGCCCACTGGCACGCGATCAGGCCGACGCCGCCGGCGGCGGCGTGGAAGAGGACGTGGTCGCCGGCCTGCAGCCCTTCCTGCGGCAGCGTGCGGCGCAGCAGGTATTGCGCGGTCATGCCCTTCAGCATCATCGAAGCGCCGGTCTCGAACGAGATCGCGTCGGGCAGCTTGCACACGTTCTTCGCCGGCATCACGCGCGCGAGCGAGTAGCTGCCCGGCGGGTTGGCGGCGTAGGCGGCGCGGTCGCCCGGCTTCAGGTGCGTGACGCCGGCGCCGACCGCCTCGACGACGCCGGCGCCCTCCATGCCGAGCGTCAGCGGCATCGGCAGCGTGTAGACGCCCGAGCGCTGGTAGACGTCGATGAAGTTGATGCCGCACGCGTGGTGGCGGATCCGGATCTCGCCGGGCCCGGGCTCGCCGACCGGCAGGTCGACGAGCTTCATCTCCTCGGGGCCGCCGTTCTTCTCGATCCGGATGGTCGGGCTGGTCGTCGTCATCGTCTGCGCCTTTCGCGATCGTGGTGCGCTATCGTGCCAGAGCCTTCATGAAACGTCTGACGCAGGCCCCGAATCTCGCGGTCGCCACCTTGTGGGCCGACATGCTGACCCACGCCGGCATCGCCGCGACCGTGCAGCGCATGTACGCGAGCAGCATCGCCGGCGAGCTCCCGCCCGACCAGGCGCTTCCCGAGGTCTGGATCTCGGACGACGACGAGCTCGAGCGCGCCCGCGCGCTGCTCGACGAGCTGCGCCATCCCGTGCACCGGCATTGGGTGTGCCGGGAGTGCCACGAGCGCGTCGACGGCCCGTTCGAGCAGTGCTGGAACTGCGGCGCGGCGATGCCGACCTGACGCGCCGGCCCGCGCCGGCGCTCAGACCGTCCCCGGATAGGCGCCGCCGTCGGCGAGCACGTTCTGGCCGGTGATGTAGCCGGCTTGCACGCTGCAGAGGAACGCGCAGACCGCGCCGAACTCGTCGGCGCTGCCGAGGCGCTGCGCCGGGATCGTGCGCCTGCGCTCGTCGGCCACCTGCTCGATCGTCTTGCCGGTCTTGGCGGCCGCGCCCTGCATCGTCGCGCGCAGCCGGTCGGTGTCGAACGCGCCCGGCAAAAGGCCGTTGATCGTGACGCCGCGCGCCGCGATCCTGCTGCGTGCCAGGCCGGCGACGAAGCCGGTGAGGCCGCTGCGCGCGCCGTTCGACAGGCCGAGGATGTCGATCGGCGCCTTCACCGCGCCCGACGTGATGTTGACGATGCGGCCGAAGCCGCGCTCGGCCATCCTGTCGACGGTCGCCTTCATGAGCTCGATCGGCGTCAGCATGTTGGCGTCGACCGCCTGGATCCAGGCGTCGCGTCCCCAGTCGCGGAAGTCGCCCGGCGGCGGCCCGCCGGCGTTGTTGATCAGGATGTCGACCTGCGGGCACGCGGCGAGCGCCGCGGCACGCCCGCCCTCGGTCGTGATGTCGCCGACGACGGTGCGCACCTCGCCGCGGCCGAGCGCGCGCAGCTCGCGCGCGGTCGCGTCGAGCGCGTCGCCGCCGCGCGCGGTGACGACGACGTTGACCCCTTCCTGGACGAGCGCCTTCGCGCAACCCTTGCCGAGCCCCTTGCTCGCGGCGCAGACGAGCGCCCACTTGCCGGCGATTCCGAAATCCATGTTCAGCTCCTTCGTGCGAGCAACCAGATGCCCGCGAGCACCAGCACCGTGCCGGCGACGATCCAACCCGTGAACGGCTCGCCGAGGATGGCGATCCCCATGATGATCGTCGACATCGGCCCGACCATGCCGGTCTGCGCCGCGACCGTCGCGCCGACGCGCTCGATCGCCATCATCACCATCAGCACCGGTGCGAAGGTGCACGCGGTCGCGTTCAGCAGCGACAGCCAGATCACCTCGGGCGCGACGGCGAGCGCCGCGACCGGCCGCAGCACGAAGAACTGCGCGATGCAGAAGAAGCACGCGACCGTCGTCGCCAGCCCGGTGAGGCGCAGCGCGCCGAGGCGCTTGACCTCCTCGCCGCTCGCGACGAGGTAGACCGCGTAGCTGATCGCGCTCGCGAAGACGAGCGCGCCGCCGACGACCGCACCGCCGCCCTGGAACGAGACCTCGTGGCCGAACGCGACGAGGACGCCGCAATAGCTGACCGCGAGCGCGACGAGCTGGCGGCGGCTCGGCCGCCGACGAAAGACGACGACGCCGATCGCGAGCACGAGCGTCGGGTTGAGGTAGAGGATCAGGCGCTCGAGGCCGGCGGTGATGTACGCGAGGCCGGCGAAGTCGAGGAAGCTCGCGAGGTAGTAGCCGGAAAAGCCCAGACCCGCGACGACGAGCCAGTCGCGCCGCGTCAGCGGTGCGCGCCCGCGACCGGACCACCACGCGAGCAGCGCGAACAGCGGCAACGCGAACAGCATCCGATACATGATCAGCGTCACCGCGTCGACGCCGTATCGGTACGCGAGCTTGACGATGATCGCCTTGCCCGAGAACGCGATCGCGCCGAGCGTGGCGAGCGCGAGGCCCGGCCACAGCGACTGTTGACCCGGAATTTCCCGGACCGAGGAAGGTGGCACCG
>DASSRF010000103.1:0-8332 GCA_035701945.1 Caldimonas sp.
CGGTTGAAGAGGAACGCGGTCTTCGAGCGCGCGGTGCCGATGCGGAGGTCGGACGCCATCGCGAGGATCGCGCCGGCACCGGCGCAGACGCCGTCGATCGCGGCGACGATCGGCTGCGGGCACACGCGCATCGCCTTGACGACGTCGCCGGTCATGCGCGTGAACATCAAGAGCTCGGGCGCCTTCAGCTTCACGAGCGGGCCGATGATCTCGTGGACGTCGCCGCCCGAGCAGAAGTTGTCGCCGGCGCCCGAGAGGACGACGGCGTGGACGTCGTCGGCGTGGCGAAGCGCGCCGAAGAGATCGCGCAGCTCGGCGTACGAGTCGAACGTCAGCGGGTTCTTGCGCTCGGGGCGGCTGAGCGTGATGCGGGCGACGCCGCCTTCGACGTCCCACGCGAAGTGCCGCGCGCGGTAGCCGGCGAGCGGCCTGACGTTGCCGGCGACGAGCGCGGGGTCGACGCGCGTTGGGTGCTCGCTCATGACAGGGAATCCTCCGCACGTTGGTCGTTGCGAACGAGGTGGACGCGCAGCTCGCCGAGCCGCGCGTGCAGCTGCTGCACGGCGGCGGCGTCGAGCCCCGCGAAGAGCTCGAGGATCCACGCCTCGTGCTCGCGCGCCATCGCCTCGAAGCTGCGCCTGCCCTTGGCGGTGAGCCGGACGATCCAGGCGCGCCGGTCTGCGGGGTCGCTCGCGCGGACGACGACGCCTTCGCGCGCGAGCTCGTCGGTGAGGCCGGTGACGTTGCCGCCGGTCACCATCAGGAGCTGCGACAGCTCGCTCATCTTCATGCCGCCCTTGACGCGGTAGAGCTGCGCCATGTAGTCGAAGCGCGCGAGCGAGATGCCGAACCGCTCGCGGAGCCTCCGCCGGATCTCGGTCTCGATCTGCGTCGTGCACGCGAGCATGCGCAGCCACAGGCGCAGCGCCGCGTGGTCGCCGCTGCCGGCGCGCGCCTCGTGGCCGAGCTCCTGCGCGTCCTCGAGGACGGCGTGCGACGGGTCGTGCTTCATGTCGAGGTACTCATGCCCCCAGCGCCCGGTTCGCCTGCTCGAGCGGCGACAGCCCAGCGCCCTGCGCCGCCATCTGCTTCTCGCGCTCGAGGTTGCGCTCGAGCTGGAGCTTCGCCGAGCGGTACTGCTTCGGCCACTCGATCTCGGTGACGCCGATCTTCGCGGCCTCGAGCAGCGTCCACGCCGGGTTGGCGAGGTGCGGCCGCGCGATCGCGCAGAGGTCGGCGCGGCCGGCGGCGACGATGCTGTTGACGTGGTCGGCCTCGGAGATCGCGCCGACCGCGATCGTCGCGATGCCGGCTTCGTTCCTGATCCGGTCGGAGAACGGCGTCTGGTACATCCGCCCGTAGACCGGCTGCTGCAGCTTGCTCACCTGCCCCGACGAGCAGTCGATCAGGTCGGCGCCCGCGGCCTTGAACGCGCGCGCGATCTCGACCGCATCGTCCGGAGT
Source organism: Caldimonas sp. (assembly GCA_035701945.1). Classification (GTDB taxonomy): domain Bacteria; phylum Pseudomonadota; class Gammaproteobacteria; order Burkholderiales; family Burkholderiaceae_C; genus Schlegelella_A. Next base: position 1,464 of record DASSRF010000103.1, read on the forward strand.
GATGCCGCCCTCGACCCAGTCGTGCGCCGAGATGCGCACCGAGATCGGCAGCTCTTTCGGCCAGACCTCGCGGATCGCGGCGAAGACCTCGAGCGGATAGCGCAGCCGGTTGGCGAGCGAGCCGCCGTACGCGTCGGTGCGCTGGTTGGTGAGCGGCGAGATGAACGACGACAGCAGGTAGCCGTGCGCGCAGTGCAGCTCGAGCCAGTCGAAGCCGGCCTCGGCGGCGTAGCGCGCTGCGCGGACGAAGTCGGCGGTGACGCGGTCCATGTCGGCGCGCGTCATCGCGCGCGACCAGTCGCTGACGCCGTCGAGGTACTGCTGCGGCGACGCCGAGACCAGCGGCCAGTTGCCGTGCTCGAGCGGCTGGTCCTCGCCTTCCCACGGCACGCGCGTCGAGCCCTTGGCGCCGGCGTGGCCGAGCTGCATCGCGATCTTCGCTTCGCTGTTGGCGTGGACGAAGTCGACGATCCGCTTCCAGGCGTCGCGCTGCGCCTCGTTCCACAGGCCCGGGCACGCCGGCGTGATGCGCGCGTCGGGCGACGGGCACGTCATCTCGGCGACGACCATGCCGGCGCCGCCCATCGCGCGCGCGCCGAGATGGACGAGGTGGTAGTCGCCGGGGATGCCGTCGACGCACGAGTACTGCGCCATCGGCGAGACGACGATCCGGTTCTTCAGCGTCACGCCGCGCACCCTGAACGGCGTCAGCATCGGCGGGATCGGCGCGTGCGGCGGCACGCGCGCGAGGCCGGCGCTCGCCGCGATCCAGTCCTCGTAGCCCTCGACGTAGCCGCGGTCGCGCAGGCGCAGGTTCTCGTGGCTGATGCGCTGGCTCCTCGTCAGGAGCGAATACGCGAACTGCGCCGGCGGCAGGTGGACGTAGCGGTCGACGTGCTCGAACCACTCGGTCGAGTTGCGCGCCGCGTTCTGGATCTTCAGCACCTCGACGCTGCGCACCGCCTCGTAGTCGGCGAGCGCCGCGTCGAGGTCGCCGGGGTGCCTGGCGATCGAGCGCGCGAGGTCGATCGCGTCCTCGACCGCGAGCTTGGTCCCCGAGCCGACCGAGAAGTGGGCGGTGTGCGCGGCGTCGCCCATCAGCACGATCGGCGTCGTGCCGCGCGGACCGCCGCGGTGCACCCACGTCCTGCAGACGACGCGCGGGAAGCGGATCCACTGCGCCGAGCCGCGCAGGTGCGCGGCGTTCGACATCAGCGCGTGGCCGTCGAGGTGCTTCGCGAAGAGGCGCTCGCAGAACGCGATCGACTCCTCCTTTTCCATCGCGTCGATGCCGGCGGCCTTCCAGACGCGCTCGGGCGTCTCGACGATGAAGGTCGACGTGTCGTCGTCGAAGCGGTACGCGTGCGCCTGGAACCAGCCCCACTCGGTCTCCTCGAACGCGAACGTGAACGCCTCGAAGAGCTTGTGCGTGCCGAGCCAGACGAAGCGGCAGTCGCGGACGTCGATGTCCGGCTGGTACGTCTCGGCGTGGCGGGCGCGGATGCGGCTGTTGAGGCCGTCGCTCGCGATCACGAGGTCGGCCTCGGCTGCGTACGCGTCCTCGCTCTGCACGTCGGTCTCGAAGACGAGGCGGACGCCGAGCTCCTCGCAGCGCTCCTGCAGGATGTTGAGCAGGCGCTTGCGGCCGATGCCGCAGAAGCCGTGCCCGCCCGAACGGATCTTGTGGCCGCGGATGTTGACCTCGATGTCGTCCCAGTGGTTGAAGGCATCGAGGATCTGCGCCGCGCTCTTCGGGTCGGCCGCCTGCAGGTTGCCGAGCGTCTGGTCGGAGAAGACGACGCCCCAGCCGAACGTGTCGTACGGCTTGTTGCGCTCGACCACCGTGATCTCGTGGCGCGGGTCCTGCTGCTTCATGAGCAGCGCGAAGTACAGACCCGAGGGGCCGCCGCCGATGCAGACGATCTTCATCCGACGCCGATACTTTAGAGGTAAAGCAGTCTAGTCGAAAGCGACCCGCCTGGCAAGCGCGTTGGCCGCCTCGCCGTCCCAGGTCGCGGCGGTGACGCCGCGCTCGCGGAGGACGAATTTCTGCACCTTGCCGTTGCCGGTGCGCGGCAGGTCGGCGACGACGTCGAGAAAACGCGGCACCGCGAACTTCGGCAGCCGTTCGGCGCACCAGGCGCAGAGCGCCGCCGGGTCGATCGCCTCGCCGTCGCGCGCGACGATCGCCGCCATCACCTCGTCCTCGGCCAGCTCGGAGCGGACGGGGAAAACCGCCGCCTCCGTGACCGCGGGATGCGCGAGCAGGACCTGCTCGACCTCGTACGACGAGACGTTCTCGCCGCGCCTGCGGATCGCGTCCTTGAGGCGGTCGACGAAGCGAAGGCGGCCGTCGGCTTCGCGGACGACGCGGTCGCCGGTGTGGAACCAGCCGTTGCGCCAAGCCTCGACCGTCTGCGCCGGGCGGCCGAAGTAGCCCGAGGCGAACGACCACGGCTCGCTCGCGCGCAGCACGAGCTCGCCGGCTTCGCCGGGCGGCAGCTCGGCGTCGTCGGCGTCGACGACGCGCGCCTCGAAGCCGGGCTGGACGCGGCCCATCGTGCCGTCGGGCGGCGCGTCGCGGTCGGCGGCGATGACGAAGTTGGTCTCGGTCGAGCCGTAGCCTTCGACGAGGCGAACGCCGGTGCGCGCCGCGAACGCGACCGCCGCGGCCGGCGGAACGCCGGGGCCGAGGCCGATGCGGACACGGTGCGCGCGCTCGGCGGCGCTCGGCGGTTGCGCGAGCAGCATCGGCACCATCGCGCCGAGCAGGTAGACGACGGTCGCGCCTGCGCCTTCGACCTGCTGCCAGTAGCGCGACGCCGAGAAGCGCTCCTCGAACACCGCTTCGGCGCCGCTGACGAGCGCCTGCGCGATCGTGTTGAGCGCGTTGATGTGAAAGAGCGGCAGCGTCGTCCCGAGGACGTCGGCGGCGGCGACGCCGAGGATGCGCGCGGTGTGGATACCCCACGCCGCGTACTGCGCGTGCGCGACGACGACGCCCTTGGCCGGCCCGGTCGTCCCCGACGTGTAGAGGATCGCGAGCGGGTCGCCCGGACGGATCGACGCGGCGGCCCTGGCCGGCACGGCAGCAGCGTCGAGCGCAGGCCAGCGCGCGATCGCGACCGGGCTCGCGTCGGGGAGCGCGCCGTCGCCGACGACCGCGATCGCGGCGAGCGACGTCGTCGCGAGCACGACGTGGCGCAGCCGCTCGACGAACGCCGCTTCGACGACGAGCACGCGCGCGCCGCTGTCGCCGAGCGCGTACTCGATCTGCGGCGCCATCGACGCGGTGTGGATCGGCACCGCGACGGCGCCGATCCAGCCGCAGCCGAGCCACGCAGCGACGCACTCGGCGCGGTTGCCGCAGAGGAGCGCGACGCGGTCGCCGGCGTCGACGCCGAGCGCGCGCAGCGCTGCGCCGGCCGCGGCGGCGACGCGCGGCGCATCGACGTGACGCCAGCCAACGCCGCCGATGCGCACGAACGCGCGCTCGCCGTGGCGCGCTGCCGCGTCGGCGAGCATCGCCGGCAGCGTTCGGCGCGCGAGCTCGGCAGCGTTCATGGCGTCGCGACAATGTCGTCGGTCCCGCCGCCGAGATACGCCGCCTGCACGCGCGGATCGCTCGCCAGCGCGGCCGATTCGCCGACGAACGCGATCTCGCCGGTCTCGAGGACGTAGCCGTGGTCGGAGATCTCGAGCGCGGCGCGCGCGTTCTGCTCGACGAGCAGGATCGAGACGCCGTCGTCGCGCAGCGCGCCGACGATCGCGAGGATGTCGCGGACGACGAGCGGCGCGAGCCCGAGGCTCGGCTCGTCGAGGAGCAGCAGGCGCGGTGCCGACATCAGCGCACGGCCGAGCGCGAGCATCTGCCGTTCGCCGCCCGAGAGCGTGTCGGCGCGCTGCGACGCGCGCTCGGCGAGGCGCGGGAAGCGCGCGCAGACGCGCTCGAGCCGCTCGGCGAGCGCGCTGCCGCGCGCTCGCGTCGCATACGCGCCGAGCAGCAGGTTGTCGCGCACCGAGAGCTCGCCGAACAGCTCGCGGCGCTCGGGAACGAGCGTCATGCCGCGCTCGACGCGCGCCTCGACGTCGAGCGCGGCGAGGTCGGTGCCTTCGAAGCGAAGCGTTCCCTTCGACGGCAGCAGGCCCATCACCGCGGCGAGCAGCGTCGTCTTGCCGGCGCCGTTCGGGCCGATCACCGAGACGATCTCGCCCGGCGCGAGCGCGAGGCCGACGCCGCGCACCGCCTCGACCTGGCCGTAGGCGACGTGGAGGTCGGCGACTTCGAGGAGCGGTGCGGTCGCGCTCATGCCGCGGCCCCGAGGTACGCGTCCTGCACGAGCGGGTCGGCGCGCACCTGCGCCGGCGCGCCTTCGGCGAGCTTCTGGCCGAAGTTCATGACGACGATGCGGTCGACGAGCCGCATCACGAAGTCCATGTCGTGCTCGACGACGAGGATCGTGACGCCGTCGTCGCGCAGGCGCTTGAGCAGGGTCGCGAGCGCGTCCTTCTCGCGCCGCCTGAGGCCGGCGGCGGGCTCGTCGAGGACGAGCAGCACCGGGTCGGCGGCGAGCGCACGCGCGATCTCGAGGATGCGCTGGGTGCCGAGCGGCAGGCTGCCGGCCGGCTCGTGCGCTCGTCGCGCGAGGCCGATCCGCTCGAGCTGGCGCCGCGCTTCGGCGCGGACGCGCAGCTCGTCGCCCCGGTCGAGGCGCAGGCCCGCGCGCAGCACGCCGGCGCTCGTGCGCGCGTAGGCGCCGAGCGCGACGTTGTCGACGAGGCTCATCTGCGGCCTGAGCTTCACGTGCTGGAACGTGCGCGCGAGTCCCATCCGCGCGACCTCCTTCTGCGCCAGCCCGCTGACGTCGCGGCCGAGGAAGCGCACGCGCCCGGCGGTCATCGGCAGCGTGCAGGTCAGGAGATTGAACATCGTCGACTTGCCTGCGCCGTTCGGGCCGATCAGGCCGACGATCTCGCCGGCGTCGACGACGAAGCCGACGCGGTCGACGGCGACGAGGCCGCCGAAGCGCTTCGTCGCGCCTTCGACTTCGAGGATGCGCGTGCCGCGCGGCGGCGGCGTGCGGCGCGGCAGCGGCTCGGCGGCAGCGAGCGCAGCGTCGTCGACGTCGGGGGCCGGCGGCCACCGTCGTCGCCACCAGCGCACCGCCCAGCCGCTCAGCCCGGCGCGCGCGAAGTGCAGCAAGCCGATGAAGAGCGCAGCGAACACGACCGCCTCGATCTGCGCGGCGCGCGACGACAGGAGCGGCAGCACGTCCTGGAGCGCGTTCTTCAGCAGCAGCACGACCGCGGCGCCGACGACCGCGCCGGCGAGCTGGCCGAGGCCGCCGACGACCGCCATCAGCAAGTACTCGATGCTCGCGCGGACGTCGAACGGCGACGGGCTGACGAAGCGGTTCTTGTGCGCGTAGAGCCAGCCGGCGATTCCGGCGAGCAGCGCGGCGACGACGAAGAGCGAGAGCCGCACGCGCACCGCGTCGGCGCCGACGCTCGCGAGCAGCGTCGACCCGCCGCGCAGGCCGCGCATCGCCCGGCCCGGTCGCGAGTCGAGGAGGTTGCGCGCGAAGACCAGCGAGGCGCCGACGACGATCCAGATCAGCACGTACGCGCCGCGCGGGTCGACGAGCGACCACGGACCGACGCGAAGCGGCGGGATGCTCGCGATGCCGCTGTGGCGGCCGAGCGATTCGAGGTTGCCGAAGACGATCGCGATCGAGAGCCCCCACGCGATCGTCGACAGCGGCAGGAAGTGGCCGCCGAGGCGCAGCGTCACCGCGCCGATGACGAGCGCCGAGACGCCGGTCAGGGCGAGCGCGAAGACGAGGCCGAGCCACGGCGACGCGCCGTGCACCGTCGTCAGCCACGCGCTCGCGTAGGCGGCGATGCCGACGAACGCCGCCTGCCCGAACGACGTCGCGCCGCCGACTCCGGTGAGCAGGACGAGGCCGAGCGCGACGAGCGCGGCGATGCCGACGTCGTTGAGGAGCGTGACGGTGAAGCGGCTGCCGACGAGCGGCGCGAGCGCGAACGCGGCGACGACGACGACGACGAGCGCGCGCCTGCGTGCCGTCGCGTTCACGTGTCGATCTCCTCCTCGGCCTCGTCGGCGTGCGGCAGCGCGTACGAGCGCAGCAACAGCACCGGGATCAGGAGCGAGAAGACGATCGCGTCCTTCATCGCGCCGCTCCAGAACGACGCGAAGCTCTCGACGAGGCCGACCGCGAGCGCGCCGATCGCGGTGCCGGGATAGCTCGTCAACCCGCCGACGATCGCGGCGACGAACGCCTTCAGCCCGATGATGAATCCGGAGTCGTAGTACATCGTCGTCACCGGCGCGATCAGCACGCCGATCAGGCCGGCGAGCAGCGACGCCGCGCCGTACGCGAGCAGCGCGGTGCGTGCCGGCCGGATGCCGACGAGACGAGCGCCGACGCGGTTGACCGCGGTCGCCCGCAGCGCCTTGCCGGCGACGGTGCGCTCGAAGAAGAGGAAGAAGAGCGCCGACAGCACGAGCGCGGCGAGCACCATCAGCACGACCTGTCCCGAGACGGTGACGCCGCCGCCGAGCGCGAGCGTGCCGCCGGCGAGCGGCTGCGTCCGCGAGCCCTCGGGGCCGAAGAAGAGGAGGCCGAGCCCGGAGAGGAGGAAGTGCAGCGCGAGCGCGACGATCAGGAGCACGAGCACCGACGCGTCGGCGATCGGCTGGAAGACGACGCGCGCGACGAGCGGCGCGATCGGGACGACGAGGAAGACCGCGCTCGCGACGTGCAGCGGCGCGGGAACGCCCGGGCGCGCGGCGAGCCACGCGAGCGCGCACGGAACGAGCGGCAGCACGCCCCAGAGCAGGACCG
>DASSRF010000104.1:0-9909 GCA_035701945.1 Caldimonas sp.
ACGGCGTCGCGCAAGGCGTCCTCGGCGACGCCGGCAAGGGCCCGAACGGGCTCGCGCCCGCCTTCAGCCCGGCGCTCGCGGTGCAGAAGCACGACAGCGGTCCGATCCTCGTGCAGCTGCGCGCCGGCGAAGGCGACGGGCCGTGGTGGCTCGCGATCCAGAAGGGCTTCGGCCCGCTCTACATCGAGCAGGTCGGCTTCGGCGCCGAGCACGTCGACGACCAGCTGCACCGGATCTCGGTGCTGCTCGACGGCCGCGTCTCGCTGTTCGGCCTCACCGCCGCCGTCGACGACCTGCAGCTGAGCTTCGTCGTCGACTCGAACGCGAACGTGTTCGATCCGTCGCGCTGGGCGGTCGACCTCGCCGGCCTCGCGTTCAACGCCGACATGGCCGGCATCACGCTCGAAGGCGGCCTGCGCAAGTTCGGCAGCGGCGACACGACGCAGTACGTCGGCATGCTGATGGGCCGCTTCGCCGTCTACGGCCTCTCGGTCTTCGGCGGCTACGGCCAGGGCGTCGTCAACGGCGAGAAGTTCGCGTCGTTCTTCGCCTTCGGCGCCGTCAACGGCCCGATCGGCGGTCCGCCGGCGTTCTTCCTCACCGGCATCGGCGGCGGGCTCGGCATCAACCGGCTGCTCGTCCTGCCGAGCGAGCTCTCGCACTTCGACCAGTACCCGCTGATCAAGGCGCTCGACCCGGCGGCGAAGCCGAGCGGCGACCCGATGGCCGAGCTGATCGCGCTCGGCACGACGTTCCCGATGGCGCGCGGCTCGTTCTGGTTCGCCGCCGGCGTCTCGTTCACGAGCTTCGCGCTCGTCGACGGCGTCTGCGTGATCTCGGTGCAGGTCGGCGACGGCCTCGAGGTCGCGCTGCTCGGCCTCGCGCGGATGGCGTTGCCGCGGCCGCAGGTCGCGCTCGTCTCGATCGAGCTCGGCCTCGTCGCGCGCTTCTCGTCGAAGGAAGGCGTGCTCTGGGTGCAGGCGCAGCTCACCGACAACTCGTGGCTGCTCTATCCCGACGTTCGCCTCACCGGCGGCTTCGCCTTCGTGAGCTGGTTCAAGGGGCCGCTGCGCGGCCAGTTCGTGCTGACGATCGGCGGCTACCACCCGAAGTTCAAGCGCGAGGGCTACCCGGTCGTCCCGAGGCTCGGCCTGCAGTGGCGCGTCGGCCCGTTCATCACCGTCAAGGGCGAGTCGTACTTCGCGCTGACGTCCGAAGCCGTGATGGCCGGCGTTCGCATCGAGGTCTCGGCGACGTTCGGGCCGGCGTGGGCGCAGCTCATCCTCGGCGCCGACGGCATCGTCTTCTTCGACCCGTTCCACTTCGAGGTCGAGGTCTACGCGTCGATCCGCGCCGGCGTCACGATCGACGTCTGGATCGGCGAGATCACCATCTCGATCTCGATCAGCGCCAAGGTGATGGTCGAGGGGCCGAAGTTCCACGGCATCGCGACGTTCTCGGTCGGGCCGGTCGACCTCGAGGTCGAGTTCGGCGACTCGAACCAGCCGCCGCGGCCGCTGCTGCCGTGGGGCGACTTCGTCCGCAAATACCTCGAGGAAGCGGGGCCCGACACCGCGCGCGTCCTCGCCGCGCTCACCGGCAAGGGGGCGCTGCCGTCGGGCACCGGACCCGGAGGCGCGACCGACACCGCGGTCGCCGACGGCTCGGCGGAAAGGCCGTTCGAGGTCTACGCCGAATTCGAGCTCACCATCACCAACGCCGTGCCGACGCGGCGCATCGAACTCGGCGCGGCGCGCGTCGTCGAGCAGACGCCGAGCGCAGCGATCGGCCTCGCGCCGATGGGGCTGTCGAACGTCGCGACGGTGCTGCACGTCGAGCTGACGCGCGACAGCGACCACAGCCAGCACATCGACGCGCTGCAGACCGAGGTGCATCGTGCGCCTTCGTTCCCGCTCGGCGTCTGGGGCCCGGCGCAGGACGCAGGCAACCCGAAGCTGCCGAAGGGCGACGTCCTCGAAGCGATCGACGGGCTCAAGCTGGCGAGCGTCGCCGACATTCCGCCCGGGCTGCCGCCGATCGACTACAAGCGGCGCGTCGAAGCGGGCGTCCGCCTGCCGCTGCCGTTCGTGAGCGAGCAGGCGACCCGGCCGGCATTTCTCGGCGAGACGACGGCGCTGCGCGATCTCGTCCCCGCGGCCGGCGACGACGACGCGGTGCTCGCGATCGCCGCCGAGTGGGCGGGCCGCGGCGGCGCGAGCAGGACCGCGGTCGCATCGCTGCGCGGCGAGCGCGCCGCGCCCCCGCGGCTCGGCTCGCTCACCGACGGCCTCGCGGCAGCGACGCCGCCGAAGCCCGCGATCGACCTCGTCACGTCGGGCAAGCCGCCGGCGGTCCACACGTTCGTGCAACGGCCGAAAGTCGTCGCCGTGCTCGGCGCTGCGCTCGACGAGCCCGAGCGCGCGGCGCAGCAGACGACGGTCGCCCAGGTCCCTGCGGGGGCGCTCGTCCTCGTCGATCCGCCGACGCTCGACCGCGTCGCCGCGGCGACGCAGGCGGCGATCCCCGCCGTGCTGAACCTCGTTCCGGCGACGCGCGGGACGACGATCGGCAAGACGCTCGTCGCCGCCGACTCGGCGCCGCTCAGCCGCATCGCACGCGCGCCGATCGCCGCGGTGCGCGGCCGCGGCGCAACGCGCGAGGTGCGCGAGCGGCTGAGCGCGCTCAACGGCGCGCTGGCACGCCCGGTCGGCGCGCGCGGCGCGATCACGCCGGGGTCGAGCGTCGGCGCCGGCGAGGTCGTCGTCCTGTCGATGCCGAACGCGGCGCGCGACCTCGACGAGCAGACGCCGCGGCCTCGCCTCGCGATCGGCGGCGCCAATGCGCGCGTCGTCGCGCTTCGCCACGGCGGCGAGACGATCGTCGACGTCGAGCTCGGCGACCAGGGCGGAACGTTCGCGGTGCCGCTCGGCACGGAACGGATCGCGGTCGCGGTCGGCATCGCTGCCGCACGGCAACGTCCCGGCTTCTCGGGCTGGCACGCGGGCAGCATGCTGCCGATGCTCGGCCACGGCGCCGCGCTCGCAGCGCAGGCGGTCGTCCACGTCGAAGGGCGCGCGCGCAGCGTCCGCCAGCGCGGGCTGCAGCGCGAGAGCGGATGGCTGCGCGCGTCCGACCTCGTCGAAGGGACGGCGCTCGTCAGCACCCGATTCGCGTCATCGGTGACGCTCGTGATCGTCGCGCTCGACGACCCGGCGCTCGCCGACGCCGGTCGCGGCCTCTCGCTCGCGATCGAAGGCGGCGCGCGCGCCAGCGGCGCCGACGGCGTGCCGGTCGCGCCGACGGTCGTCGTCCGCGGCCAGCGCGCGCTGCTGCTCTACCCGATCGTGCCGGCGGCCAACGCAACGAACGGCGTCACGGTCAGCGTCGCGAGCGAAGACGGCTGGCATCTCGTTGGCGTCATGGCTGGAGCGGTCGGCGCCGACATCGACGCCGTCGCCGCGCAGCTCGCGTCGACGAGCCTCGACCTGCTCGTGCGCGGCGCGCTCGCGCCGGGCACGGCGCAGGCGACGCTCGGCTGGCTGCCGGCGGTCAAGCGCGGCCGCGAGATCGCAGAAGTCGTCGACGCGGGCACGCCGCGCAGCGTCCGCCGCGCCGCGCCGGTCGCGCGCGCGGCGCGCAAGCGCACGTCGACGCCGCGGCACCCGCGAACGAATCCGGAGTGATCGATGCCAGCGATCGGAACCTTCGTCCTGCACAGCATGGCCAACCCGCCGCTGAAGGCGGCCGACTACACGCTCACCGGCCAGGTCACGCTCACCAAGGCCGACGGCGGCTCGGTCGGCCCGGTCGAGCAGCAGAACACGCACATCCGCGTGACGTCGCCGCGCTTCCAGCTGCCGCCCGGCCAGATGCTGTCGACGTTCCCGCCCGCGAACAGCGAAGGCGCGTACGAGTCGCGCCTGCCGCAGATCGTGCTCAAGCGCCGCACGCTGCCGTGGGAGCGCGAGCCGGCGCCGGGCAACACGACGACGCCGTGGCTCGCGCTCGTCGTCGTCGCCGAGGGCGAGGCGACGCTCTCGGGCGACACGCCGGTCGCCGACTGCGTCACCAAGGGAGTCGTGCTGAGCGGAACGAACGACGTCGCGACCGGCAACTACCTCTCGATCACGCGCTCGACGATCGACAAGATCTTCCCGACCAAGGAAGAGCTGCCGCTGCTCTGCCACGTCCGCGAGGTCGACGTCAACGACACCGAGCTCGCCAACGGCGACGACGACGGCTTCCTCGCGACGGTGATCGCGAACCGGCTGCCGCAGTACGACCGCACCAACGACAAGCCGGTGCGCTACCTCGCGTGCCTCATCAACGTCGAGGGCCAGCTCGAGGAGCTCGCGAAGCCGCCGCCGGCGACGTTCGACTTCCTCGCCACCGAGTTCGTCTTCGACCACCGAACGCTGTCGAGCGCGGCGAGCGACCCCGACCGCTTCGTGATGGGCACCGTCGCGACGCCGGGCGTCGTCGCCGCGCGCGGCCCGGGGTTCGCCGCGGCGGCGCAGAAGAGCGCGAGCAGCGCCGCGGTGTCGACTCCCGCGGCGGCCGGCAAGGCCGTCGCCGCGCAGTGGTCGACGACGCAGAAGAAGATCGAGCAGGTCGCGCTCACCGCCGCGCAGGACGAGGCCGGCCGGCTCGTCCGCGACGGCATGCTCGAGGGCTATCGCGGCAACTTCGAGCGCTTCGTGCTCGAGAAGACGTACCGCTTCCCGGTCCTCGCGCACTGGTCGTTCACCGTCAACGGCGTCGGCGGCTTCGAGAGCCTGATGCGCGGCCTCGACGTCGGCCTGCTCGGCACCGCGCCGGCCGACCCGGTGCTGCCGCCGGGCGCGCCGCCGAAGCCGCCGCTCGCGCGGCCGGCGCCCGAGTTCACCGAGACCGGCCACGTCGGCCTGCCGCACCAGACGCGCCGCGGCGACCACGTCCGCGCCTGGTACCGCGGCCCGCTCGGCACGTATCCGACGACGCGCGACGCGCCCGACGACGAAGGCCGTCTGCCGCTCGCACACGTCAGCGACCAGTTGCGGCGCAGCGTTCCCGACGGCCGCGAGGACCTCTCGCTCGCCGCCGCGTTCGAGATCGGGCGGCTGCTCGCGCTGTCGCAGCCTTCGGTCGTGCGCGCGCTGCTCGCGTGGCGCGGCGAGCAGTTCGGCGCGGCGCGAGCGAAGGAGATGGTCTCGGTGCTCGCCGATGCGCCGAAGCTCGGCGCCGCGATCGCCGGCGCGCTCTCGGGGCGCGGCCTCGCCGAGCTGCTGTCGCGCCAGCTCGTCCTCGAAGCGGCCGCGCACCCCGAGCGCGTCCTCGCGCCGTCGCGGCCGCTCGTCGACCCCGGCCGGCCGCTGCCGTTCGCGCGCGAAGGCGGCCTCGACAAGCTGATCGCCGACGGCTTCGGCTTCTCCGCGGCGCAGGTCAAGGAACTGCGCGTCGGCACCGGGACCGTCGCTGCGCTGCAGCGCACCGAAGTGCCGGTCGCGAGCGTCGACGCGAAGGCGCCGCTGCTCGACGGCGTCGGCGCCGAACGCCTGCGCGCGAGCCTGACGACCGCGATCGATCGCCTCACGGGGGACAGCATCGGCAAGGTCGTCCAGGTGCCGCGCGGCGCCGGCGGCGCTGCACGCGCGGTGCGCGAGCCCGACGCGCTCGACGCGCTGATCGAGCAGGCGAGCCGGGGCGCGCCGCCGCGACCGCGAGCACCAGCGAAGAAGGTCGCGGCGAAGACGACGTCGGCGAAGAGCACGGCGAAAAAGAGCGGGACGACGAAGCGCGGCACGACGAGGAGCAAGCGATGAAGATGAACGTCACCGCGACGGCGACGATGCAGATCGCGACCGCGAAGCTCGCGTCGGTCGTCTTCGCGCCGCAGGACGACGACGGCGAGTTCGGAGTCCGCGTCACGCCGCCCGAGCTGCGCGGCTGGCTCGCCCGGCTGCGCCTGCTGCAGGGCGTGCCGTTCTCGTACCTCGTCGCCGACGCGCAGCTGCTGCCGAAGGAGTCGATCCGCTTCTTCTATCTCGACCGCGCCTGGACCGATGCGCTCGTGCAAGGCGCGCTCAGCGTCGGCACCGTCAACTCGAGCGACCGCGCCGAGCTCGCCGCGCTCTACAAGGTCGTCCGCGACGAGCTCGACGAGGAAGAGCGCCGCGTCCGGCTGCCGGGCGGCGAGACGGTGCAGCAGGGACCCGCAGGCCCGGTGACCGGCTTCGTGCTGCGCTCGCGCGCGGTTTCGGGCTGGCCGGGGCTGCACGTGCGCGCGTACGACCGCGAGCTCGGCGTCGCCGACGACGCCGCGATCCCCGAGTCGGATCCGCGCCGGATCAAGCTGCTGCGCATGGAGCGGCTCGCGCCGGCGGTGATGCTCGTCCTCTTCGACGGCATTCCCGCGGTCGTGCACATCGAGGAGCCGCGCCAGGGCATCCAGTTCGGCGTTCGCCTGACGCCGAGCGCCGACGACCCGAACCGGTTGCAGGCGGGAGTGAAGGCGCGCGACGCCAAGACCGCGCTCGACACCAACAACAACCCGAACGACCTCGTGCCGGTGCCGTTTCGCCGCGGCACGCCGGGCGTGCTCGACATCAAGAAGCTCAACGACGCGCTGCTCGCCAAGCCGGGAACGAACATGGACGGCAACGTCGACGGCGCCGAGTTCGCACTGCAGATGCTGCGCTTTCCGTACCGCCAGGTGTTCGGCGACCCGAGCGTCGCCGCGGCGCCGCCGATGGTCGACGTCTTCCGGCCGACGATCGGCATCGCCAAGCTCGTGACCGCGTTCAAGGCGGAGTAGGACATGGCCGCGTTCGACCCCGCGACGATCGCGCTGCAGATGCAGTCGGCGCGCTGGAGCGCGCTCGCGCGCACGCAGCTCTCGCTCGACGCGATCGGCCGCTTCGACCCCGCGCTCGTTCGCGACACGCGCGTGCTGGTGCCGATCGACGTGCAGGCGCTCGTCGTGCCTGCCAACGCCGCCGAGCCGATGGTGCGCCTGCCGCTGTCGATCGCGGCGCCCGACGACGCGCCGCCGGCGCCGGCGACCGACATCCTCGCCGACGGTCCGCCGCGTCCTCCCGGCGTGCATCTGCACTGGGCGATGCCCGACGCGCTCCTGCGCGGCAAGCTCGCCGACAACGGCCCGACCAATCGCCTCTCGCTGCCGCCGCTGCCCGACCGCTGGGTCGTGCTGCGCGTCGTCGCGCCGAAGGGTGCGAGCGCGCCGGTCGTTCGCGGCTGGGTGATCGAGGCCGACACGACGCGCGTCGTCGACCTCGCGCAGTATCCCGAGGGCGTCGCCGCGGTCGCAGCGACCGGACGAACCGTCGCACCCGCCGAGCTCACCGGCGCGTGCGGCGGCTCGCTCAACTGGACCGGCACGTACGACGCGACGCTCAATCGCTTCGCGCTGCACGATCCGCTCGACGATCTCGCGCAGGTCGCGCCGAACGGCACCGAGGGCGACCAGGTCGCGTACCTCGTCGCCGGCTGGTGGAGCGCGCCGGAGAACGATCCGCTCGACGGCGCGCAGACGACGACGAGCCTGCACGAGCGGCTGCGCCAGCTCGGCTGGGCGCTCGTCGAAGACCGCGAGGACGACGAGAAGCAGCAGCGCGACCGCCGCGTCGTCCAGGAGAAGCAGGCGTCGATCGGCCTCGCCGCGGCGACGCGCTACGCGCCGACCGCGACGCTCGCTGCGCGCGCGCCGCTCGCGACCAGCACCGCGTCGGCGATTCCGAAGCCGGGCCTGCAGGTCGCGACCGCGGCGTTCGTCGACCAGGCGAGCAAGGTCATCCAGACCGAGCCGCAGTGGCCGCGCAGCAGCCTCCTGCACGGCAGCGTCTACGGCGTCGCGATCGGCGCGGTCGCCGGCGTCGACCAGCGTCCGAACGCGAACGACATCCAGCTCGTCTGGGGCGAGCACGGCGAAGACGTCTCGGCGGTGCTCGCGTCGGTCGCGCTCGCTGCCGACGACGCGTCGGCGCGGCGCGCGTACGAGCGGCTCGTCGCCGCGTTCACCGGCAACCTCGTCGACCGCATCGACAGCGCCGACGGCGTCGTCGACGTCGAGGAGTGGGAGCACGCCGCCGGCTACGCGAGCCGTCCGGGCGGCGACGGCGCCACCGATCGCCTGCTCGAAGGCGCCGACGCCGGCCCGCTCTCGGTCGGCCGCCAGGCACGCGGCGCCGTCGCGCGCGCGGCCGCGGCAGCGCTGAAGTCGAAAGCCGGCGCGTCGACGCAGCTCGCGTTCGCCAAGCAGCGCAAGGACGTGCACGTCGGCAGCAAGGACGAGCAGCGCGCGCAGATGATCGCCTGGGGCAAGACCGAGGACGAGCGCGAGCAGGAGCGCGTCGCTCCCGAGGCCGCGGGCAAGAAGCAGCCGCAGGCGCGCGAGGTGCGCCAGGCGGCGCCGCGCTTCTACACGCCGCTCGAGCCGCTCGTCGCGGTGCGCGGCGCGAAGCGGAGCCTGCGCCACGGCGGCGACGGCCGCGCATCGGGCGACGGCAAGCTGCACTGCCGCTATCCGGCGCAGATCATCCGCGCGATCGACCAGGTGGTCGACGGCGTCGACGTGCTGCCGACGATCGGCAGCGCCGCGGTCCCCGACGAAGTGCTGCTGCTCGCGCGCGAGCTCGTGCTGCACAACCCGTACTGGGCGGCATGGCTCGCCGGCGTCGCGGCGGCGAAGCACAGACTCGACGGCAAGGCGACGAAGAGCCGCATCGTCGCCGAGGCCGCGCTTCGCTTCGGCAGCACCGCCGCGGTCTACGACGGCACCAGCGGTGCGTTCTCGCGCAAGGTCAAGTTGGCCGGCGGCGCGACGCGCCAGCTCACCGACGAGCGCATCGCCGACCAGCTGCGCCGCTTCTCGCTCGTTCAGGGCGTCGACCCCGATCCGGTCGGCGTCACCGCGTGGTCGCAGCCGTGGATTCCGCTCTGGCTCGAGTGGGAGCTCGAGCTCGCGCTCTCCGATCGCCTCGACGGCTGGGCGCTCGGCAGCGTCGACGTCGAGCCGCAGGCGCCGTTCGGCGCGGACGGTGCGCCGTCGACGCCGATCGCGCGCACGCTCGTCGGCCGCAGCATGCTCACGACCGGCACCGCGACCGCGCTCGCCGGCGCGGTGCGCACCTGGCTCGTCGCCGAAGACCAGCGCGACGCCGACAACGCCGGCGAGGCGAGCGAAGCGACCGAAGCCGCGCTCGCGCGCATCGCCGCCGCGGTCGACCAGCTCGACGTCGTCAGCGCGAACCTCGACGGCGTTCGCGAGCAACTGCTCGGGCTCGCGTACCACGGTGGCCTGATTCGCGAGAAGCAGGCCGACGGCACGCTCTCCGATCCGAACGTCAGCGGCGATGCGCCGCTCTGGCTGCGCGGCGGCGTCGCGCGGCTCGCGCGCGCACGGCTCGTCGATGCGTTCGGCCGCACGCTCGCGCTGCCGGTCGAGCGGCTGCGCGCACCCGAGCGTCTCGTCGCGACGGCCGCGAACGCGCTGCCACCCGGCAACGTCGACGCGCCGCTGCCTGCGGTCGGCGACGCACTCCGCTTGCCGCCGCGGCTGACGTTGCCGGCGCGGCTGCTGTTCCGGCTCGTCGATCCCGCGGCGCGCGGCGACGCCGCCGCCGAAGCGAACGTCGACCAGGTCGAGCCGGCGAAGATGACGAACCCGGTGTGCGGCTTCGTGCTGCCCGACCACATCGACGAAGCGCTCGAGTTCTTCGACGTCGCCGGAACGCCGCTCGGCCAGCTCTCGCACGAGCCGATCGGCGGCGGCGTCGTCTGGGAGGTCGCACCGGGTCGAAACGCGCCGGCCGACGCCGGACCGCTGTTCGGTCTTTCCGGCGCGACGACGCATCTCGGCCTCGTCGCCGCCGGCACCGTCGCCGCCGACGCGAAGGCGCGCCAGGGCGAAGC
>DASSRF010000105.1:0-4690 GCA_035701945.1 Caldimonas sp.
GCTCGTCCTCTGGAGCCTGTCGCGGCAGGCCGGATCGATGCCGACCTTCGCGCGCGGCTCGCACTACGCGATCCACATCCTCGCCGCCGACCAGCACGCGCTCGCGCTGCGCTTCGCGAGCAAGGACGTCGACCGCTTCGAGCCGCCGTGGCTCGGCCGCCGGCGCGGCTGGCTCGTCGTCACCCAGCTCGCGCTCGCGGCTGCGCTCTTCTGGATGGCGGCGACGCCGCCGGCTTCCGCGCTCGGCGCGTTCGCGCTCCTCGCCGGGCTCGTCGCGTGGCTGTCGGCGTCGCAGGACGTCGTCGTCGACGCGTACCGCACCGACCTGCTCGCCGCGCCCGAGCGCGGCCTCGGCTCGTCGCTCGCGGTCCTCGGCTATCGGCTCGCGATGATCGTCTCGGGCGGCATCGCGTTCATCTGGGTCGATCCGCGCCAGGGCGGCGGCTGGACGTGGCCCGAGGTCTACCGGCTGATGGCGTTGTTCATGGTCGGCGCGGCTGTCTTCTCGGCGCTCGTCGTGCCGCGCCTCGTCGCCGCGCCGAAGCCGGCGAGCGTCGCACGCAACGACGTCGTCGGCTTCCTCGCAGTCGCCGCCGCGGTCGCGCTCGGCTTCGTCGTCACGCGCTACGCGTTCGCGCCCGCGGCGCGCACGCTGCTCGCGCCGACGCTCGTCGCGCACGGCTTCACCGCATCGCTCGCCGAGCGCTGGGCCGACCTCGTCGCCCTCTTCGTCGGCATCGCGCTGACGCTGCCGCTCGTCGCGTGGGCGGCGCGGCGGGCGCGCTTCGAGACTTTCCTCGGCAGCCTGCGGAGCTACTTCGCGCAGGACGGCGCGCTGCCGTTCCTCGCCTTCATCGTCCTCTACAAGCTCGGCGACGCGTTCGCCGGCTCGCTGCTGACGCCGTTCCTGCTGCAGGCGATGCACTACAGCACGGCCGAGGTCGGCGTCGTCAACAAGGTGATCGGCCTGTGGCTGACGATCGGCGGCGCGCTCGTCGGCGGCGCGCTGATGGTCAAGCTCGGCCTCTGGCGCGCGCTGATGCTGTTCGGGATCCTGCAGATGCTCGGCAACCTCGGCTTCTGGTGGCTCGCGCTGCACGGCCGCGACGCGCTGCCCGGGCTCGTGCTGCCGGCGTTCGACTGGGGCTTCGTCAAGCTCACCGAGCCGACGCCGGTCGACGGCGGCTTGCTGATGGCGATCGCGAGCGAGAACATCACGAGCGGGATGGGCACGACGGCGTTCGTCGCCTTCCTGATGAGCCTGTGCACGCGGCGCTTCAGCGCGACGCAGTTCGCTCTCCTGAGCGCGTTCGCGTCGATCGGCCGCGTCTGGGTCGGCCCGCTCGCCGGCGTTCTCGCGCAGTCGATCGGCTGGCCGGCGTTCTTCCTGGTCTCGATCGTCGTCGCGCTGCCGGCGCTGGCGCTGCTCGCCGTGCTGCGGCGGCCGATCGATCTGCTCGACGGCGATGCCAATGCGACACGCGACTGACATCGATCGGATCCAGGGTCGGCCGCGCTGCGCGTGCTGCGGCGCCGGTCCGCTCGATCGGCAGCGCCGGCGCTTCGTCCGCCTCCTCGGCGCCGGTGCGGCCGCGATCGGCGCCGGCGCCGCGCTCGCGCGCGAAGGCGTCGACGTCGGTCCGCCGTCGGTGTTCACCAACGCCGTGCCGGCCGAGCAGATCGAGCGCGCCGCGAGCGGCCAGTACGCGCAGCTGCTCGCGCAAGGCCGCTCCCAGGGCAAGCTCGCCAACGCCAACCATCCGCAGCTCAAGCGCCTGCGCGTGATCGCCGCGCGCATCATCCCGTTCACGTACGAGTGGAATCCGCGCGCGCGGCAGTGGAAGTGGGAGGTCAACCTGCTCGACAGCGCGCAGATCAACGCGTTCTGCATGCCGGGCGGCAAGATCGCGTTCTTCTACGGCATCCTCGAGCGGCTGAAGCTCACGGACGACGAGGTCGCGATGGTGATGGGCCACGAGATGACGCACGCGCTGCGCGAGCACTCGCGCGAGCAGCTCGGCAAGACGTTCGCGACGCGCGCAGCGATCGAGATCGGCGCCGCGGTGTTCGGCCTCGGCACCGGCGGCAGGCTGCTCGCCGACATGGGCGGGCAGCTGCTGACGATGAAGTTCAGCCGCACCGACGAAACCGAAGCCGACCTCGTCGGCCTCGAGCTCGCTGCACGCTCGGGCTACGACCCGCGCGCCGGGATCACGCTGTGGCAGAAGATGGCAGCGGCGAACCAGAAGGCGCCCGTCGAGCTGCTGAGCACGCACCCGTCGGGGCCTTCGCGGATCAGCGACATCCGCGCCAACCTGCCGAAGGTCGAAGGGCTGTACGAGCGCGCCGACAAGCCGCGCGAGCGCTACGAGCCGCCGAGCGGGCGCGGCGGCTAGGCGCGACCCGGACTAGACCGGCGCGAGCCGCAGCATCGGGAACCAGGCGCGCGGCGCTCCGTTGTGGCGCAACGCGCCCTTGACCGGCGGCAGGATCGCGACCTGGCGGACGAGCGCGCGGATGCTCTCGGCGCCGGTCTTCTGCCGCATGCTGCCGATCTGGCTGCGGATCGTCGAGATCGCGACGCCGAGCTCGACCGCCGCCTGCGCCGGCGGCACGCCGTTGCACAGCGCGACCAGCACGCGCGTCTCGGCCGCGGTCAGCCCGTAGCTGCGCGCAAAGCCCTGCACCGAGAGCGACTCGCACATCGAGCGCTTGCCGAGAACGACGAGGACCGCGCGCGGACCGGTGTCGGCGGCTTCGAGCGGGACGACCGAGATGCTCGCGCGCTCGGCGTCCTTGCCGAGCGTGAGCAGGCGCCGCAGGCCGCGCAGCGACGCATCGCTCACCGCGTCGTGCAGCGGCGCGACGTCGCGCGCGAGGCGGGCGTGCAGCTCGTTGCCCTGGAGCTGGAGCGGATGACGGTCGTCGAGCTCGACGCGCGCGGCGTCGTTGATGTGGACGACGTGGGTGCCGTCGAAGAGGAGGACGATGCCGTAGTCGAGCTCGTCGAGCGCCGCGGCGAGCCAGTGCCACGTCGGCTGCGGCATGCCCTCGCTGGAGTGCGTCTCGCGATGGCGGGCGACGGGAACGCTGGCAGTGAACGGAATGCTGTGGTGCACGGCGGCGGCTTGGGCGGTCTGGAACATTGCGCTCTCCATCGAAGGTCTGCGCGGCCGAAACCGCGATGTGCGTAGGTTAGGAAGGCACGCGGCCCGCGACAGTTGAGAAAGTCGGATTCGCGTTGTGACTTATTCACACGCGGTGCCGCAGAATCGCCGCATGCCCCGGCAAGTCACCGCCGACGTCCTCGACGTCGATCTCCTGCGCGAGATCGCCCGCAAGGGGGGCATCCGCTCGTATCCGGCGAACGCCGTCCTCATCAACGAAGGCGACACGTCGGACACGCTCTTCATCGTCCTCGGCGGCCGAGTCAAGGTCTACTCGAACAACGTCGACGGCAAGGAGATCGTGATCGCGACGCACGGGCCGGGCGAGTACGTCGGCGAGCTGGCGCTCGACGGTGGCGTGCGCAGCGCCTCGGTGATGACGCTCGAGCCCACGACGTGCTCGGTGGTCAGCGGCGCCCACCTGCGCGAGTTCGTCGCCGCGCATCCCGACTTCGCCTCGCACCTGATCCTGAAGCTCATCCGCTCGGTGCGCGACGCCACCGAGAGCGTCAAGAGCCTGGCGCTCGAGGACGTCTACGCGCGCGTCATCCGGCTCCTGAACGACATCTCGGATCCCGTCGAAGGCGGCCGGCGGCGCGTGCGCGAGCGGCTGACGCAGCAGGACATCGCCGACCGCGTCGGCGCGTCGCGCGAGATGGTGAGCCGCATCGTCAAGGACCTGACCTCCGGCGGCTACCTCGACCTGTCGAGCGGGCGGATCGTGATCGCGAAGAAGCCGCCGGCATCGTGGTGAGGCGGGCGGCCGCGGTCCGGCCGGCGTGAATATTGCACGCGAACGACCCGCCATTTGGCGCTGATCGCGGCGTGCGCGATTCCTAGAGTGGCACCCGCGGCGTCATGCCGCAAGCCACCAGAGGACTCCATGCGCAAGCCCAGGCATCACTGGCATCTCGACCAGGCGTTGTTCGTGCTGCTGATCATGATCGGCGCCGTCGTCTCGACGGTGCTCGACGTGCAGGCGATCACCGCGGCGATGGCGAGCGGCCGCTACGGCCTCGACGGCGTCGCCACCGTGGCGCCGGCGCCGGTGCCGCCGCCCGCGCCGCGCGCCTCGGGCAGCACGTCGAAGCGCGCCGACGCGACCGTCGTCGCGCGCCTCTCGCACTGACTCCTCAGGCGAGGACGCGCAGCAGCCAGCGGTTGAGGTCGACGATCTCGGCCGCACAGACCGAATGCGGCATCGCGTATTCGTGCCACTCGACGGCGTGCCCCATCGCGACGAGCGCGTCGCGCGACTGGCGCGCGCGCGCGATCGGGATCACCGGGTCGGCGGTGCCGTGGGCGAGGAAGATCGGCACGTCGCGGTTGGCGTCGTGCCGCTCGGCCGCGGTGACGGCGGCGAGCGGCAGGTAACCCGAGAGCCCGACCAGCCCGGCGAGCCGCTCGCGATGGCGAAGCCCCGTCATCAGCGTCATCGCGCAGCCCTGGCTGAAGCCCGCCAGCACGATGCGCGACGCGGCGATGCCGCGCTCCTTCTCGCGCTCGACGAGCGCCTCGACCAG
>DASSRF010000106.1:0-6048 GCA_035701945.1 Caldimonas sp.
TGGGCCGCCGGCGGCAGCGACTGGTTCGGCGATGCCCAGCGCGCACAGGCGCTGGTCGAGGGCTGGAAGGCCGCGTGCGACCGCTGCGGCGTCGCCTGGGGCGGCGGCGAGACGCCGGCGCTCGCCGGCATCGTCGAGCGCGGCCGCGTCGACCTCGCCGCGGCGTGCACCGGGATCGTCAGCCCGAAGCCGCGGCTCACGCTCGGCGACCATCTCGCGCCCGGCGACGCGATCGTCCTGCTCGCGTCGAGCGGCATCCACGCCAACGGCGTCAGCCTCGCGCGCCAGGTCGCGGAACGGCTGCCACGCGGCTACCGGACGATCGTGCCCGACAGCCCGGTGCCGATTTCGTTCGGCGAAGCGCTCCTGGTGCCGACGATCCTCTACGCGCCGGTCACCGAGGCGCTCCATCGCGCCGGCATCCGCGTCCGCTACGCCGTCAACGTGACCGGCCACGGCTGGCGCAAGCTGATGCGCCACCGCGCCGATTTCACCTACCGAATCCGGCGGCTCCCCGAGGTGCCCGCGGTCCTCAAGTTCCTGCAACGCGAAGCGGCGCTCGATGCGCGCGGCGCGTACGCGACGTTCAACATGGGCGCCGGCTTCGCGCTCTTCGTTCCGCCCGAGGACGCCGAGCGCACGGTCGCGGTCGCACGCAAGGCAGGCGTCGAGTCGTGGATCGCGGGAACCGTCGAGGCGGGCCCGCGGCGCGTCGTGATCGAGCCGCTCGACGTCGAATACGCCGGCGACGAGCTCGGCGTTCGCCTCTGATCCGAACGGCGAACGCGTCGCCAACTAGAATCGAACGCGACGGGCCTCCTCGCATGGGAGCGCGGCCAACCGGGTCAGGTCGGGAACGAAGCAGCCCTAACCGTTGCAACCAGTGCCGAGGTCAGGCTCGTCACCCTCGCTGCCGTTCGTCCGCGCCGGCATGCCGTCCGCGCCAGCGATGCGCCACGGCGAGAAGGAATACCGGGTTGGGCAGGTCGCGTTCGCATTTCGCCCGGAACACGACGCGTAGACTGATTTCGGCGCGACGCTCGCGAGGCGAGACGTTCGTGCCCGACTGCCGCAACCCTGAGATGCGCAACGCCCGCTCGTTCACCGTCGCTTGCACGCTCGCTGCCGCGACGCTCGCCGCCTCCGCGGCGCCGGGAGACGTCGTCGTCCCCGCGCACCGCACCAAGGACGGCCAATGGGTGCCGGCGAACGTCGCGCCGTCTTCCGCCAGGACCTCCACCACGCGACGGCCGGCGCACGGCGCAACGACGTCCAGGCGGCGACCGGCATCGACGAGCGACGCAGCATCGACGCAGCACGAGCCGCTGCTGCCGCCGCTGCTCGTCAACGCGCAAGAGATCCGCCGCTGAAGCGCAGCGCGCGCGTCCTTCCCTCGTCGGATGGATTCACGCGCGCGGGTGCGCTGCCTAGAGTCGCGCGATCGATCCCGCACCCGTCGCCATGCGCTCTCCCTTCGTCGACTCCGCTTCGTTTCTCTCCGACGCCTTCGGCGGCTCCGCCCGCCGTGCACCGGCCGCGATCCGCCTGCTCGCGTTCGCGCTCGTCACCGCGGTCGCCGCGAGCTCAGCCGTGCTGCTCGCGATCTAGCGTCGCTGCCGCGACCTCCGACGCGCCGACGCCGCCGGGATCGCCGACATCGACGGTCTCCTCTTCGGCGTTCGCCCGCGACGAGGGCCGGATGGCGTCGTCGGCGAGCGCCTCGCGCGCTTCGGCGAGGGCGTCGTCGAGCACGCGCGTCGTCAGGCGAAGCGTGCGCGCATAGCGCAGCACGACCTCGTTGAGCGCGGTCGCCGATCTCGGCGGCGGCAGCGCGAGCGCCTCGATCGCTTCGTTGGCCGCGCTGGCGACGATCCGCAGCAGCTCGTTGTCGTTGTCGGGCTTGCGGACCGGTGCGTCGGTCGGCAGCCGGCGGATCATGTGCACGACCTCGTTGCCGAGGCCCCAGTGGCGCGCGGCCGCGTTGCCGAGCGTCTGGATCGTGACGCCGAGCACCGCGTACGCCGCGGCTTCCTCGTCGAGCCCGGGCTGCGGCGGCGCGACGATCTCGCCCTCGCTGCGCACCGCGGGGACGGGCTGCATGAGCTGGTGGATCTGCTCGGCCTCGTCGGCGAAGTGATAGCGCAGCAGGAGTCCGCCGAGGTTCTGCAGCACGGTCACCAGGTAGACCGCTTCCGGGTCGTATCCCGCCGGACGGATCGCCTGCGCGAGGTGACCCGCGAGGCGGACCGTGTCGATCGCCTGGCGCAGCGCGTGCGCGCGCTCGTCGTCGAGCGCGCCCGGCCACGTCCTCAGGCTGTTCGCCGCGGCGCGAACGCCGTCGACGCCGATCAGGGCGACGATCCGGCGCAGGGTCAGCACCGGTCCGTTGCCCGGGATCTGCGTGCCCTGGACGCGCGCCGAGCTGAGCGTCTTCAAGAGCTCGAACGACAGCGCCATGTCGGGCAGCAGATGGCGAGCGATCTCGTCGGTGCGCGTGCTCTCGATCGCGGTGACGCGCTGCACGCGCGCCGCGAGGCCCGGCAGCGCCGGCAGATGGCCGACGCTGTGCAGGCGGTCGAGCAGCAGGCCGACCGGACCGCCGTTGTCTTCGGCCGCGGCTTCGCGCCAGCCGGCGATCGCGCCGAGGAAGGTGCGCGCGCTGCGGTAGCGCAGCCGGACCTGCGCCGACGTGCTGCGATTGGCGATCGCGCGCAGCGCCTCGGCGATCGGCTGCGGCGTCGTCCACGGCAGGCGAACGAGCTCGCGCCCGCGCGGCGCCACCCGCGCGATCGCGCGGCCGACGTCGGCG
This sequence comes from Caldimonas sp., assembly GCA_035701945.1. Classification (GTDB taxonomy): domain Bacteria; phylum Pseudomonadota; class Gammaproteobacteria; order Burkholderiales; family Burkholderiaceae_C; genus Schlegelella_A. Next base: position 2,810 of record DASSRF010000106.1, read on the forward strand.
CAGTCGAGCGCGTACGCGCCGACGAGCAGGCGGTGCAGCAGCAACCCGGCGGCGAGGACGTCGCGCTCGGCTGCCGCGCGCTGCGCGCGCAGCAGCGGCGTCGCTCCGGCGACGTCTGCGTGCGCGGAGTCGCCGGCGTCGAACGCTGCGACACCGAGCGCCATCACGCTCGCCTGGCCGCGCTCGTTGACGACGATGTGGTGCAGCTGCAGGTCGTGGTGGGCGAGGCCGGCGTCGTGCGCGAAGGCGAGCCCTCTCAGCACGCTCTCGATCCACACGGTCGCGTCGTCGAGCACCGGCACCGGGTGCTGCGTCAAGCGCTCGTCGAGCGTGACCCCGGCGCGACGGTCGACGGCGACGTACGGCCACTGCTCGTGGACGCCGCAATCGACGACGCGGGCGAGATTCGGATGGTCGAGACGTGCCGCGCGCCGCGCGGCGAGCAGCCAGTTGCCGAGCCCCGACGCGCCGGCCGGCGGAACACGCGGCACCGAGAGCATGACCTCGAGGCCGGTCCGCCTGTCGATCGCGAGCCAGAGCGTCGTCAGATCGCTCTTGCCGAGCTGGCGCTGCAGCGCGTAGTGACCGAACGGTCGCGCCGGCGACGGGGCAGTGGCGGTCGGATCGGGCGCGGACGGCATCGCGGGCGGCAAGGGATTCCCGGATTGGAGCGTAGCGGAGCCATCGGCGATGGCACGCGCGAGGCGGCGAAAGTGAGGTTTCTTGCCGTGAAGCGCTGCACCTCGGCAAGCACTGCAGGGGTCCACGCGGTGGCGGCCACCGCTCGGCGCTAGACCTCGACGACCCTGCCGTCGCCGGTGACGAACGCACAGCGCACGTTCTCGCCGGGCTGGGCGCGCTCGACGACGCCGCGGTAGCGCAGCAGCTGGGCGCGGTACGGCTCGAGCTCCTCGGGCCGATGGTGCAGCTTGTAGTCGAGCACCCACCACGTCGGACCGGCGGCTTCGTCGATGCGGACGAGACGGTCGATGCGAAGCACGTCGCTGGCGTCGCCGATCGCGACCTCGTTGCCGCTCCAGAGGATCTGCGGGCCGACGAAGAAGCGCGCGCCGTCGGGGTGGCGCAGGATCGCGCCGCCGTGCCGCGCGACCGCGTCGGCGGCGACGCCGAACTCGGCCGCCGCAGCCTCGGCGAGCGCGGCCGGCGGAGTCGCCGCGGCTGGACCGGCGGCCCACTCGAGGAAGCGGTGGACGGCACGGCCGAGCGACCGCGCCCGGTCGTCGCCCGCAGGCGGCGGCGTCGACGCGGCGCGCCTGCGCGGTCGCTCGATGTCGAACGGCAGCGAGAGCTGTGCGGGCGCGGCGGGCTGCGCTTGCGCCGGCGAGCGAACGGGCAGCACGCGCAGCGAAGCGCGGGCCGCGGCAGGCGTCGAGGGCGACGTCGTCGCCGCGGCATCGCCCTCGACCTTGACAGCGGCATCGGCATCGACGTCGAGCGCAAGGGCGAACGGCTGCACGCGCTGCCACCACGACGGCCGAAGCGGCGGCTGGAACGGCTCGGTCGCGCTGAAGACGAGACGCTCCTTCGCGCGCGTCATCGCGACGTAGAGCGCGTTCATCTCCTCGCGTTCGCGCGCAGCGAGCTCGTCGCCGAGCAGCGGCACGAGCGAGGGCGGACAGCGCGCCTCGTTGTAGACGAACGCGCAGCGGCGCGGATGCGGCGCTTCGACCGGCCAGTCGACGAGCAGCGTCGTCGTCTCCGTGCCGGGACGCTCGGGATCGGCGTCGGTGATGAAGACCGACTCGGCCTCGAGCCCCTTGGCGCCGTGCACCGTCAGCAGCCGGACCGCGTCGGCGCGCAGCGGCGGCGCGCTCTTCACCGCGCGGCGCTTGAGCGCGCGGACGAACGCGTACGGCGTCGCGTAGCGGCCGCCGTCGAGCAGCAGCGCCTGCGCGAGCACGGCGTCGATCGCGTCGAGCGCAAGCGCGCGCTGCTCGGCGGGAACGACGGCGACCGTGCGCTCGCGCAGCTCGCCTTCGCCGACGATGCGGTCGAGCAGGTCGTGCGGCGGCAGCTCGGCGGCGGCTGCCCGCCAGCGCTGCAGCAAGACGCGCGCGCGCGAGAGAGGTTCGCTCGGCGACGCCATCGCGGCGAGCGCACGCCACCAGTCGCCGTCGCCGGCGGCGCTCGCCGCGGCCGCGATCGCGAGCAGGTCGGCGTCGCTGGCACCGAAGATCGGGCTCTTCAGCGCGCGCGCGAGCGAGAGCCGGTGCGCCGGCGAGACGATCGCGTCGAGCACGGCGATCAGGTCCTGCGCCTCGGTCGTCGCTGCGAGCGCCGTGTCCTCGACCGCCGAGTGGGCGACGTGCCGGCGCTCGAGCGCAGCGGCGACGAGCCGCAGCGTCTCGCGCTTGCGGCAGAGGACGAAGATCTCCTGCGCTGCGGTGCCGCGCGCGAGCAGCGCGACGACGCGCTCCGCGACCGTCGCCGCTTCGCGCTCGCGCAGCACGATCTCCGCTTCGAGCCGGGCCGTCGTCAACGTGTCGCGCCACACGGCAGTGGCGGGATCGAAGCGGGCAGCACGCGGGTCGCGGGGATGGCGCGGCAACGACTCGACCGCTCCCTTCGGCGCTTCGACCTCGGTCGTGTGCGCGCGAAAGCCGTCGAACGCGCCCTCGTCGGTCGCAGCACCGAAGACGCCGTTGATCGCGGCGACCACCTCGGGCGCGTTGCGGCGCGTGTGGTCGCACGCGAGGGCGCTCCCTTCGAGGCCGTCGCGGACGAACTCGGCGGCGGCGGCGAAGACGCGCGGCTCGGCGCCGCGAAAGCGGTAGATGCTCTGCTTGGGGTCGCCGACGATGAAGATCGCCGGCGGGCGCTGGCCGCTCGCACCGCCGCCCGCGCCCGCGTACGACGACAGCCACGCGTGCAGCGCCTGCCATTGCAGCGGGCTGGTGTCCTGGAACTCGTCGACGAGGACGTGACGGAATCGCACGTCGAGGCGCTCCTGGACCCAGCCCGCCAGCTCGTCGTCGCGCAGGATCGCGAGCGCGCAACGCTCGAGGTCGGCCATGTCGGCGAGGCCGCGGGTACGCTTGTAGTCGGCGAACGCGGCGAGCAGCGCGCGCCCGAGGCGAACCATGCGCCGGTGCTCGATGCGCGCGTCCTCCTGCTCGACCTGCTGGCGCAGGACGCCGAGCTGCTGCTGCGTGTCGGCGAGGACGGCGAGCGGCTTCGGCAGCACACGAGCTTCGTCGTCCTGCGTGTAGAGCGCACGC
>DASSRF010000107.1:0-9047 GCA_035701945.1 Caldimonas sp.
CGAAGACGTCGACCGTTCCTGCCGAGATGCAGAACGCCTTGACCATCGCGACGACGATCGCGGCGACGAACGCGCCGCCGATCGAGCCCATGCCGCCGACGACGACGACGACGAACGCCTCGCCGATCAGCGCGAGGTCGAGGTTGAGGTTGGCCGGCTCGTGCGGCATCTGCAGCGCGCCGCCGAGCGCGGCGAGGAAGGTGCCGAGCGCGAACACCGAGGTGAAGAGCCAGCGCTGGTTGACGCCGAGCGCGCCGACCATCTCGCGGTCCTGCGTCGCGGCGCGGACGAGCAGGCCCCAGCGCGTGCGCTTGAGCAGCAGCCAGAGCGCGCCGAGCACGGCCGGGCCGACGAAGATCGAGAAGACGTCGTAGCTCGGGAACGGCTGGCCGAGGACGTCGACGGCGCCGCGCATGCCGGGCGCCTTCGGACCGAGCAGGTCCTCGGGTCCCCACGCCCAGAGCGCGGCGTCGCGGATGACGAGGACGAGCGCGAACGTCGCGAGCAGCTGGTAGAGCTCGGGCGCGCCGTAGAGCCGGCGCAGGACGAGCATCTCGACGACGGCGCCGAGCGCAGCGACTGCGAGCGCGGCGAGCAGCACCGCCGTCCAGAAGCCGAGCGGCCCGGCCGCGAACGCCGTCGTCAGCGCGACCGCGCCGTAGAGGCCGAGCATGTAGAACGAGCCGTGCGCGAAGTTGACGATCCGCGTCACGCCGAAGATCAGCGACAGGCCGCTCGCGACGAGGAAGAGCGCCGACGCCGACGCCAGGCCGGTCAGCAGCTGCAGGACGATCGAGCTCATGGCACCGTCACCCTGAGCGAAGCGAAGGGTCTCGGACGACGCAGGACGAGATCCTTCGCTCCGCTCGGGACGACAGCCGCGTGGCGCGCGCTCAGTCGATCGCGCGCAGCTTCTTCACCTCGTCGTCGCTCGGCAGCACCTTGGCGCCGTCGATGTAGACGTAGTCGGTCATGACGCCCTTGCCGCCCTCGAGCTTGGTCTTGCCGAGGTAGGCGCCCATCGTCGACTGGTGGTCGATCGCGCGATACGTCACCTTGCCGAACGGCGTCGTCACCTGCAGGCCGCTGAACGCGGCGATCAGCTTCTCGGTGTCGGTCGACTTCGCCTTCCTGATGCCGTCGGCGATCGACCAGATCGTCGAGTAGCCGACGACCGAGCCGAGCTTCGGGTACTCGTTGTACTTGCGGAAGTAGGCGAGGAAGAACTTCTTGTGCTCTTCGGTCTGGATGCCGTAGTACGGATAGCCGGTGACGATCCAGCCGACCGGCGCTTCTTCCTTGAGCGGCTCGAGGTACTCGGGCTCGCCGGTGAGCAGGCTGACGACGGGGCGGCCTTCGAAGAGCTTTCTCGTGTTGCCTTCGCGGACGAACTTCGACAGGTCGGCGCCGAAGAGGACGTTGAAGATCGCGTCCGGCTTGGCGTCGGCGAGCGCCTGCACGACCGCGCCGGCCTCGATGCGGCCGAGCGGCGTCGCCTGGTCGGGGAGGAACTCGACGTCGGGCTGGAGCTTCTTCAGCATCGCCTTGAACGTCGCCGCCGCCGACTGCCCGTACTCGTAGTTCGGGTAGACGACGACCCAGCGCTTCTTGTGCAGCTTCGCCGCCTCGGGGACGAGCATCGCCGCCTGCATGTACGTGTTCGGGCGCAGGCGGAACGTGTAGTGGTTGCCGTTCTGCCACGTGATCTTGTCGGTGAGCGGCTCGGCGGCGAGGAAGAAGACCTTCTTCTGCTTCGCGAAGTCGGTCACCGCGAGGCCGGTGTTGGACAGGAACGTGCCGCAGATCAGGGCGACGCCCTCGCGCGAGACGAGCTCCTCGGCGACGCGCACGGCGTCGCCCGGGTTGCCGTTGTCGTCGCGCGAGATCACCTGCAGCTTCTTGCCGAGGACGCCGCCGGCGGCGTTGACCTCCTCGACCGCGAGCTCCCAGCCCTTCTTGTACGGGTCGAGGAACGCGGGTTGCGCCTTGTAGCTGTTGATCTCGCCGATCTTGATCGTGTCCTGCGCGTGCGCGGGCGCGGCGAAGGCGACGGCGACGAGCACGAGCAGGGCGAAGCGTTTCAGCATGGGGACTCCTGGTGGCAACGACGAGGGGGAAAGGGCGGCGGCAAGTTCGCGGCGAACAGCCACGGGCGCATCGGGCGGCGTCAGGCGGCGACGATGTCGCTCGACTGGATCCGCTTGACGCCGGCCTTGGTCATCTTGTCCCACGCCGCCTTCAGCGAGCCGTTGAGGTCGATGCCGCGCGACGCGTCCTCGATCACGTAGGCCTTGAAGCCTGCCTTGCGGGCGTCGAGCGCGGTCCACGAGACGCAGAAATCGGTCGCGAGCCCGCAGACGTAGACGGTGTCGACGCCGTGCGCCTTGAGGTACGCGGCGAGCCCGGTCGACGTCTTGCCGTCGGCTTCCATGAACGCAGAGTAGCTGTCGGTGCTCTGGTGATAGCCCTTGCGGATGATCAGCTGCGCCTTCGGCAGAGAGAGGTCCTTGCGCAGCGCGGCGTCGTCGGATCCCTGCACGCAGTGGTCGGGCCAGAGCACCTGCGTGCCGTAGCCGAGCTTGGTCGTCTCGAACGGCTTCTTGCCCGCGTGCGCCGAAGCGAACGAGACGTGGCCGGGCGTGTGCCAGTCCTGCGTCACGATGACGTTCTCGAACGCGCCGGCGAGCTTGTTGATCACCGGAACGACCTGCTCGCCGTCCTTGACCGGCAGCGTGCCGCCGGTGACGAAGCAGTTCTGCACGTCGATGACGAGGAGCGCGCTCTTCGCGTCGGGCTTGATCGCCGCCGCGTGGACGGCGCGCGCGCCTGCGATCGAGAGCAGGCCGGCGGCACCGACGCCCTGGACGAACTGTCTGCGTTGCATCTTCATGGTCGACCTCCTTGTCGTTGCTGCCCTTGCAGCGATCGTGCCGCGCCCGGTCGGGGCACGCTAGCGCTGCCCATCGAACTTCGCAATCTCGTCAGCCCGCAGTCCGCCGACGCGCGCGTGCGGCCTCGGCCCCGTCGTCATCGCGATCACCAGCATCATCTCGTCGGGCCGCGGCGCGTCGGCGACGCGCACCTCGACGGTGTCGAAATGGCTGCGCACGTACGCCGCGACGCGGTGGTGGATCGGGATGTCGATCGGGCTGCCCACGGCACCGATCTTGGTCGTCGACGGCACGATCGCGTGCGAGCCCTCGAGCAGGTCGCGCATGCCGTAGCCGCCGGGGACGTGCCAGAGCGCGCCGTGCTCGAGCTCGCCGCCGATGCCGATCAGCGCGCCCTTGCCGTACGACTGGATCTGCGAAGCGCCGCCGAGCGCCTCGACGAGGCGCCTCGCCATCTCGCGGCCGAGCGGCTTCAGCGCCTCCATCAGCGGCTGGATGTCGGCGACGTAGCGGCCCGCGTAGGGATTGCGCAGCACCGCGGCGAGGCTGCCGCGGCGAAGCGGCTGCGCGAGGCGCGGGCCGTTGTCGTGCCAGACGTCGTCGACGGTGCAGACGAGCTTGCGGACATCGATCGCGGGAGCCTCGGCGCTGGCGGGATAGAGCATGTCGAATCCTCGGTGCATGTCGAAATCAGCAGACGGCGAGCGCGTGCGGCGCGGCGGGCGAGCGAAGCGGCGGCGGCGCGACGTCGACGTCGCCGACGACCGACCAGCGGCCCTGCAGCGAGAGCACGGCGGCGACGATGCGGCCGGCGTCGATCTGCCGCTGCGCTTCGGCGCTGCCGCGAGCGAGCGCCGCGGCGACGAGCCCGGCCGGGAGCGCCGGCACCGCGCGGGTGACGAGACGGTCGCCGAGGTCGCTGTCGTCGCGCACGCTGCTCGCCGGCGCGCGGACGATGCGCGCATCGTCGACGTCGACGGCGTTGGCGACGATCGTCGCCGCGGCGTCGGCGGCGGCGGCGGTCGGCGCGAGGACCGTGACGCTGTCGGCGATGCCGAGCGAGAAGCTGCGGCCGCGCCAGCCGGAGGTCGCAATGCCGCGCACCGGCGAGCTCGATTCGACGGCGAAGCGGCCGTCGAGCGGCGACGCGAATCGCGCGATCGAAGGATCGGCGCAGACGCCGACGACGAACGACTCGCCGGGAGAGAGGCGGAGCGCGATGTCGCCGCCGTTGTTGACCGCGGCGCGCGCGATGCCCGGAGCGTCGAACGCGGCGACGATCTCCTCGGCGACGCTGCCGGCGACCGCCGCCATCGCGGTGATGAAGCGGCCGTCGGCGGCGTGCGGCTCGCACGCCGCGACCATCCGCCGCGCGACGCTGCCCGTCGGTCGCGGCGGGCGCGGCGACGCCGAGCGATCGGCGCGCAGCAGCGGCAGCTCGGCGACGAGCTCGCCGAGGACCGTCTGGAAGCGCAGCCAGGCGCGCTCGGCCGCCGCGTCGACGGCGTCGCGATCGCCCGCTGCGGAGACGATGCAGTCGATCGGCCCGTGCTGGAAGTGCCAGCGCTCGCCGTCGAGCCTGCGATGCGTCGCGCTCATCTCGGAGTCCCGGCAAGCGGCCACGGCACTCCGGCCTCGGCACCGATGACGCGCCAGCCTCCGGACGCGAGGACGTCGTCGAGCGCGCGCACGCGCGCCATGTGGCCGCCGAGCGCGCGGTAGTCGTCGGCGCGCATCGTGAACTCGATCGGCGAGACGATCGCCGGCGTCGGCACCGAGCCGAAGCTGTTCGCGGGCATGCGCGCGACGTCGACCATCACGGTGATGCCGCCGCCCGGCCAGACGTAGACCGGCGCGCCGCCGCAGGTGACGCGAACGAGCAGCGACTTGATCGAGCGCGTCAGCGCGACCGGGTTCTCGGTGACGCCGGCGCGAAGCGAGCCGCCGGCACCGGCGACGTAGAGCACCGAGCAGAGCGACGGCTCGCAGTTCTCGCCGATCCGCTCGACGACGCGGCGCACCGCCGCGGGCATCTCGGCAGGACGCGGAACGAGGCTCTCGTCGAGGACGAACCACGCCGCGTCCTCGCCGGTCGTCGACACCATCAGCACGCGCAGGCCCGGCCGCGCGCCATGCTTCGCGTCCCAGCCTTCGACGATCGCGAGCGGATCGTCGATGTCGGTGCCGCCCCAGCCCGAGCCCGGATTGGCGACCTGGAAGTAGCGGCCGGGAGTCGACTTCCTGCCGCGGACACGGATGCCGGTCGGCGCCATGTCGAGGAACTTGCCGGCCTGGTGCTCGGACAGCACCCCGGTGATGTGGTCGTCGACGACGACGACCTCGTCGACGTGGCCGAACCACTGCTGCGCGAAGATGCCGATCGTCGCCGAGCCGCAGCCGACGCGCATCCGCCGCTCCTCGACGCCGTCGACGACCGGAGCGCGGTCGGCGCCGACGACGACGTGCGCGCCGCCGTCGATGGCGAGCTCGACCTGCTGCTTGTTGCCGAGCGCCATCATCAGCTCGCACGCGACGCGGCCTTCCTTCTTCGAGCCGCCGGTGAGGTGGTGGACGCCGCCGAGGCTCAGGAACTGCGAGCCGTACTCGATCGTGCTGACGTGGCCGACCGCCTCGCCGCGGTGGCGCACCGTCGCCTGCTCGGGGCCGAGGTAGCGGTCGGTGTCGATCTTCACCTTGAAGCTGCAGTAGCTGAAGATCCCTTCGGTGACGACGGTGACGAGGTCGACGCCCTCGTGCTTCGAAGCGACGATGAAGGGCGCCGGCTTGTAGTCGGGGTACGTCGTCCCCGAGCCGATCCCCGAGACGAAGACCGGCGCATCGTTGCCGGCGGCGACGAGCGAGCCGTCCCAGCCGCCATCCTGCGCGGCCTGCCACGCGACGAGGTCGACGCCGGGCTTCGCGACGAGGTGCAGCGTGTCGAGCCGCGTCAGCTTGCCGTCGACGTTGCCGTAGCGGTCGCACGCGCCGAGCTTGCCGGGGCTGATCTGGCAGAGCACCGGGCACGCCTCGCAGCGCACCTTGTCGGCGGCCATCCGCTCGGGAGCGCGCGAATGCTCGAGGACGACCGGCGCGACGTCGAGCGGCTGGCCGTCGGAGCGCGGGATGAACGACGCGTCGCTCATCGCTCGAGATCCTTCACTGCGTTCAGGATGACATTCCTCCGCGTCATCCTGAGCGAAGCGAAGGATCCCGTCCTTCGCCCTGCTCGAGCCAGGCCGCGCGCAGCCGGTGCGGCGTCACCGGCACCTCGCGCATGCGAACCCCGGTCGCGGCGTGGATCGCGTTGAGGATCGCCGGCGCCGTCGCGACGAGCGCCGGCTCGCCGACGCCCTTGGCGCCCCACGGGCCGAGCGGCTCGGGGTCCTCGATCAGGTGCACCGTGATCGGCGGCACGTCGCCGACGGTCGGGATCAGGTAGTCGTGCAGGTTGTCGGTGCGGCCGTTGACGTACTCCTCCATCAGCGCCATTCCGATCCCCTGCGCGATGCCGCCGTGGATCTGCCCTTCGACGAGCGTCGGGTGGATCGCGCGGCCGACGTCGTGTGCCGCGTGGACGTGGGCGAGCGTCACCGTGCCGAGCTCGACGTCGACCTCGACCTCGGCGATCTGCGCGGCGAAGCCGTACGTCGCGTAGGGAACGCCCTGGCCGTCGGCATCGAGCGGCACCGTCGGCGGATTGAAGTGGCCGTGGCCGGAGAAGAGCTCGATCGCCGCGTCGGCCTGGCCGGCGTCGCCGCGTTGCGCGCGCGCGAGCGCGTGCAGGTCGATCGCGCGCACGTCGGCGCCGACGCGGCCGACGAGCCGGTCGCGCTCGAGCGCGAACACGACCATCGCGTCGTCGCTCTCGTCGAAGCCGAGCCGCGCGACGAGCTGCCGGCGCAGGTCGAGGCCGGCGCCGCGCGCGGCGTTGCCCGAGACGAACGTCTGCCGCGACGCCGACGACTTGCCCGCATCTGCGGTGAGGTCGGTGTCGCCCATCACCTGCTCGACGCACGCGAGCGCGAGCCCGACCGCGTCGGCGAACATCTGCGGCATGATCGTCGCGGTGCCCTGGCCGATCTCCTGCGCGCCGTTGTAGAGCACGAGGTGCGCACCGCGCGCCGCCGACCAGCACAGCGCTCCGCGCATCGAAGACGGATTGGCGATCACCGTGTTGCCGATGCCGTACCACATGCAGGCGATGCCGGCGCCGCGGCGCTTCCCTGTCATCCTGAGCGAAGCGAAGGACCCCGGCGCAGGTCGAGATCCTTCACTGCGTTCAGGATGACATTGCGCGGCGTTGAACGCACGAGCCGCTTCGTTCGCGGCGCGCCACGCCGGCCGCAGCGCGTCGAGGCACGCGCGCAGCCCGGCGCTCGCCGCGAGCATCTGCCCGGTCGGCGTCGTGTCGCCTGCAGCGAGCGCGTTCCGGTGGCGGAACTCGAGCGCGTCGATGCCGGCCTTGGCCGCGAGCTCGTCCACGAGCAGCTCGCCGAGCAGCGTCGCCTGCGGCACCCCGAAGCCGCGGAACGCGCCGGCGACGCTGTCGTGCGTGAGCACCGCGCGCGTCAGCGCGCGCACGTTGGCGACGCGGTACGGCCCGCTCGCATGGATCGGGACGCGGTTGGCGACGGTCGGCCCCCACGACGCGTACGGGCCGGTGTTGAAGTCGCCGGCGAAGTCGAACGCGACGAGATTGCCGTCGCCGTCGCACGCCGCTCTGGCGCTCATCTCCGCTGGATGCCGCTTCGTGCTCGACTGCATCGACTCGGGCCGCTCGTAGACGAGCCGCACCGCGCGGCCGAGCTTCCACGCCGCGACCGCGAGCAGTGGCTGCACCGAGAGGTCGAGCTTGCCGCCGAAGCCGCCGCCGATCGCCGACGGCACGATGTGGACCTGCGCCGGCTCGATGCCGAGCACGCTCGCGATCTCGTCGCGATCCATGTAGGGCGTCTGCGTGCAGGCGAAGATGCGGACGCGGCGAACGACCGTGCCGGCAGCGTCGCGGGCCTCGACGACCTCGGCGTAGCCGGCCTCGGGCTCGATGTAAGCGTGCTCGACGTGGCGCGTCGCGAACGAAGACGCCGCGACGTGCGCGGCGCCCTCGAGCGCAGCGTCGACGTCGCCGCGGACGACGCGGCCGCGGCACAGCACGTTGTCGGGGTAGCGCGCATGGATCGGCGCCCCCCCGGCGGCCGCGGCGAGCGCATCGCCGCACGTCGCGGGCGCCGGCAGCGGCGTGTAGCGGATCGGTACCTCGGCGGCGTCGATCGCCTCGACGGTCGCGGCGTCGCCGACGAGCGCGAGCACCGCCTCGCCGCGAAAGCGCGCGACGCCATCGGCGAGCACCGGCTGGTCGCGCAGGTCGGGAAAGATCGCGAACGCGTTGTGCGGCACGTCGGCCGCGGCGACGACGTCGACGAGGCCGGGCCAGCGCGCGCGCAGCGCGGCGAGGTCGCCGAGCTCGAAGCGCGCGTGCGGATGCGGCGAGCGGACGACGCGCATCGCGAGCACCGGCTCGGCGACGGGCAGCGCGTCGGCGCTGAAGCGCTCGGCGCCGGTCACCTTGGCGCGCGCGTCGAGGCGGGCGACGCGGGCGCCGACGGCGGCACCGGCCGAAGGCGCGGCAGCGTCGACGACGTCGCCGCGCGCGACCGCGAGCACCGCCTCGACGATCTTGCGGTAGCCCGTGCAGCGGCAGAGCACGCCGGCGAGCGCGTCGAGCACGTCCTGCTCGCTCGGCGAGCGATTGGCGCGCAGCAGCGCCGCCGCGCTCATCAGCATTCCCGGCGTGCAGATGCCGCACTGCGCGGCGCCGTGGGCGACGAACGCGCGCTGCAGCGGCGCGAGCGTGCCGTCGGCGGCGGCGAGCCCTTCGACGGTCGTCACCGCGCGGCCTGCGCACTGGCCGACCGCGACGATGCACGAGCAGACCTGCTCGCCGTCGAGCAGCACGGTGCACGCGCCGCAGTCGCCGGCGTGGCAGCCGATCTTGGTGCCGGTGAGGCCGAGCTCGTCGCGCAGCGCGTCGGAAAGACGCCGCGCCGGATCGCCGGCGAGCTCGCGCGCGGCGCCGTTGACGTCGACGCGGACGACCTGGATCGCCGGGAGGTCGCGCGCGGTCATCGGCCGGCCTCGCGCAGCGCCCGGCGCAGC